>JAJZYI010000008.1 GCA_021798135.1 Actinomycetes bacterium
GCGGCGCCGGCAGGCCGGGGTTCGGTGGTGGGCGAGGCGGCGCCGGCAGGCCGGGGTTCGGTGGTGGGCGAGGCGGCGCCGGCGAGCGAGGCGGCGCCGGTCAGCCCCGCCGCAGGCCCTCGCGCCCGGGCGCGAGCCGACGTGCACCGCGACTCCATTGCTGATAGCAATGGATAGGACGATGAGCAGCGCAGCCCGGCGCAGCGTGCGCGCGCACGGGTGTGGCGCCGCGTCGCTCGGCGCTCGTTTTGGCGCGAACGAGCGCCGGGTGCGATCATGTCGGCCGTGTGGTGTCCCGTCGTCACGTCGTCGCTGTCGGCTGCTGCGCCCCCGGTCCCGGTGGGCGACCGGCTGGCTCGGTGACGGCCGGACGCAGCCGTGTCCCGTCCAGCTCCCACGGTTGACGCGCCCGTCGCGAGGGCGGTGATCGGCGATGCCGAAGCCGCCGGCGCGCGGGCGACCGGAGGAGCCGTTGCCGGGGAAGCCGGAGGAGCCGTCGCCCGGACCGAGCGGCTCGGGTCCCGGACCGAGCGGCTCCGGTCCCGGTGCGTTCGACCTGATGGCCCTGGGGCTCACGATGGCGCTGCTGGTGGGGGCCGGCCTCGGGCTGGGTCTGCTCGTCGACTC
This sequence comes from Actinomycetes bacterium, assembly GCA_021798135.1. Classification (GTDB taxonomy): domain Bacteria; phylum Actinomycetota; class Acidimicrobiia; order Acidimicrobiales; family UBA8190; genus JAJZYI01. The sequence goes on from JAJZYI010000008.1 coordinate 628, forward strand.
CTGGCTGCACTCGAGCCCGATCGCCACCATGGTGGGCCTGGGGGTGGGCGTCGTGTTTGCCGGCCTGGCGCTGTGGGAGAAGGCACGGCAGTACCTCTGATCCCTCTGATCCCCCTGATCCTGACGCTGGGCGCGCCCGGCCCGGGCGTACCCTTCCCGACCGAGCGTGCCGGTGGCGTACCTGTCCCGAGCGGGCGCGTGCCACCGGGGGCGGGCGCCGGCACCCTCGCCCGCCCGGCCCGCAGCCCGGGCCGCGACCTTCGAACGGAGCAGCCATGGTGAACGTGTTCGCCAACCTGTCCCTGCCCCAGATCTCCTCGCTCGCCCGCCGCACCGCGCTGGTCGCCATCGGCCTGGGCGTGCTCGGCCTGGTGGTGACCGTGGTGCTGGGCTATCCCCTGGCGGGCCTGGGCGTCTGCCTGGGCCTGGCCATGGCCATGGTCAACTTCCGGCTGATCACCCGGGCGACGGTCAAGGCCAGCGCTTCCGAGCGGGCCGACAAGCGACGGCCGCTGGTCACCAATACCCTCGGGCGCCTGGGGGCCATCAGCGTGGTGGCGCTGCTGCTCGCGTGGCTGGTCCGGCCGCTCGGGTTCGGCGCCATCGTCGGGCTGGCACTGTTCCAGTTCACCCTGCTGGCCAACGTCACGGCGACCCTCCTGCGGGACCCGGACCTGCGCGGCGCCGCCGGGGGTGACGCGTGAGCGCCACCGCCTCCGCCGTGGCCGGCCACGCGTTCCCCCACCTGCTGGCCGCCAGCATCACCGTCGGCGACCACGTCCAGACGAAGGTCGGGGGCCTCACCTTCAACGTCGACACGATCTGGGCAACCGGCGTGGCGATGGTCATCGTGATCGGGCTCGGCCTGCTCGTCAGGTCCCGGGCGTCCGCTGGCGTGCCTGGCAAGCTCCAGCTCCTGTGGGAGATGGGCGTCGAGGCGGTCCGCAACCAGGTCGAGGGCTCCATCGGGCCGCGTGGCGCCGCGGTCGTCCCCCTCGCGCTCACGCTGTTCATCTTCATCCTGATCGCCGACTGGTTCTCGGTCTTCGGCACCGGCGCGCACTACGAGTGGCTGGCCCCGCCCACGGGCGACATCAACCTGCCCCTCGCCATGGCCATCGTGGTGATCATCCCGGTGCACATCGCGTCCGTGCGGGTCCGAGGGGCCCGCGGGTACGTCCGCCACTACTTCCAGCCCTACAAGGTGCTGATGCCGGTCAACCTGATCGAGGAGATCGCCAAGCCGATCACGCTGTCACTCCGGCTCTTCGGCAACCTGCTGTCCGGTGGGCTCATGCTCGCGCTCATCGCCGCGCTCGGGGTGTGGACCCTCGGGCACGTGCCCATCGGCAACATTGCCGACGTCCTGCTGAACCCCGTCTGGAAGCTCTTCGACCTCCTGATCGGCGCCATCCAGGCCTTCATCTTCGCCCTGCTCGCGATCCTCTACTTCGACACCGCCATGAGCGATGCGCACTGACCGCGTCGTCACCCCCCGGTCGCGGCACCGACCGGGCTCCTGAGGCCGCCCGGACCAGGAGCGACCACGCACCTCCGGCCGGCCCCACTCGGAGCACGCGCCACGGGCGCCGGGACCACCGGCCGACCCGACACCCTCTCGACAACCTCTCGCCCACCTCTCGATAACCAGAGACCCCAAAGGAGCACACCACGATGGCAGCGGACAAGGCCCTCGACCAGGCGATCACGCTCGCCGGCGCCATGGTCGGCGGCGGCCTTCTGATGGGAGGCGGTGCCATCGGTGCCGCCATCGGCGACGGCCTGGCCGGGAGCCAGACCATCGCCGGCGTCGCCCGCCAGCCCGAGGCGCAGGGACGGCTCTTCACGATCATGTTCCTGACCGTCGGCCTGGTGGAGGCCATGTACTTCATCAACCTGGCCTTCACCGCCCTCTTCGTCTTCTCCCTCTACAAGAAGGGCTGATCCCGAAGCGGCGCTGGCCGAGCGAACCGGCACCGGGCGACCGGGCGCCGGCCGCGCAGGTCGGCGGCGCCGACGGCACGGGCGGCAGCGCCGGTCCCGGGCCGTGCACAGTCCAGCCCAACGGCAGACCCAGCCCAACGGCAGACCCAGCCCAACGGCAAACGAGGTGAACGGGCGTGATCGCCAGCAGCAACTTCCTGGTCCCCAACGGGACCCTCATCGTCGAGATCATCGCCTTCCTGATCGTGTTGTTCGTCATCGGCAAGTACGTCCTGCCGCCGCTGAACCGCACGCTGGAGGAGCGCCAGGAGCAGATCCGGGCCTCGCTGGCCGCTGCCGAGGACGCGCGCGCTGAGGCGGACGAGACGCGCGCCCAGCGGCACCAGATCCTCGACGAGGCCCGCCAGCAGGCGCGCGAGATGGTGGCCCAGGCGAACGCCACGGCCGAGCGGCTGCGGGCCGAGGCCGTCGACCGGGCCCAGCAGGAGCACGACCGCATCCTGGCCGCCGCCGAGGACGAGATCGCCGCGGCGCGCCGGCGGGCCGTCGAGGAGGTGAGCGCGCAGCTCGGCACGCTGGCCATGGCCGTGGCCAGGCAGGTCATCGGCCGCGAGGTCGACGCCACCGCCCACCGGGCGCTCATCGACGAGGCCGTCGCCGCGCTCCAGGCGACCTCCGACGCCGCCGCCGCCCAGGGCTGATCGGGCGAGGGGACCGACGTGGACCTGTCACTGCGAGGCTACGTGACCGCCGTGCTGCGATCGCAGCCGGCCGGCGAGCTGCCGCGCCTGGTGGAGGAGCTGGGCCAGGTGGCCCGGGCGATCCGGGGCACCACCGAGCTCGCCGCCGCCCTGAGCGACGTGGCCGTGCCCACCGCGGCCCGCCGGGCCGTGGTGCAGGAGCTCTTCGGGCCCCGCGTCCTCCCGCCGGTCCTGCGGGTGCTGCTGCACGCCGTGGAGATCGAGCGGCCGCCGGACCTGCTCAGCGCGCTCCACGACACCGACGAGCTCGCCCGCCTGCGCCTCGACCACCCGGCCGAGGCCGACCTGGCCGACGACCGCCCGATGGGGCGCACCGCCGTGCGGCGGCTGCTGGGCGGCATGGCCGCCGCCGAGCTCGAGCCGGTTGAGTCCGCCGAGGACATCCGCGAGATCGAGGACCAGCTCTTCCGCTTCGCCAGGGTGGTGGCCGCCCAGCCGGCCCTCGCCGCAGCGCTGGCCGACTGGTCGGTCCCGGCCGAGCACCGGGCCGAGCTCGTCGTCACGCTCCTCGGGGGCAAGGCCCGACCCGAGGCCGTGCGCCTGGCTGCCGCGGCGGTCCGCCTGCGCACCCGGGACGTCGTCACCGTGCTCGACTGGCTGGCCGAGGTGGCCGCAGCGGCACGGGGCTGGCGCGTCGCCCGCGTCCAAGCCGCCATGGAGATCGACGCCGACGAGCGCCAGCGCCTGGCCGAGGCGCTCGGACACCTGACGGGGCAGCCGGTCGAGCTCGACGTGCAGGTCGACCCGTCGCTGCTCGGCGGGGCTCGCGTGGAGATCGGCGACCTGCTCGTCGACGCCACCACCCGTCACCGCCTCGACCAGCTCCAGGAGCAGCTGGCCAGCCCCGAGGGCGCCACCAGGGCCCTGCTGGACGGCACCGGACCGGAGCGGCAGCGATGACGGCCACCCACCCCGCAGCGTGCCGCCGAGCCGGCGCCACCGGCCGCCGCGGCCCGGCCGCGGCGACCGCCGCCCGCCGCCCCGGCCTGTCCGGCCGCCGGGCGCACCCCCGCACACCGCACGGACCCACCGAGGGAGAACGCACCGATGGCTGAGCTGACCATCAACGCCGAGGAGATCACCGCCGCGCTGGCGCGGCACGTGGCCGAGTACACCCCGGAGGTGTCTGCCGAGCAGGTCGGCCGCGTCGTCGAGGTCGGCGACGGCATCGCCCGGGTCTCGGGCCTGCCCGGCGCGTCGGTGAACGAGCTGCTCGAGTTCGAGGACGGCACCGTGGGCCTCGCGCTCAACCTCGACGAGGACACCATCGGCGCCGTGGTGCTCGGGTCCGACACCGGCCTGGAGGAGGAGCAGCTGGTGCGGGCCACGGGCCGCATCCTGTCCGTGCCGGTCGGCGACGCCCTGCTCGGCCGGGTGGTGAACCCCCTCGGCGAGCCCATCGACGGCAAGGGCGCCATCGCCACCACCGAGACACGCCGGCTCGAGGTGCAGGCCCCGGGCATCGTCGACCGCCAGCCGGTGAAGCAGCCCCTGCAGACCGGCATCAAGGCCATCGACGCCATGACCCCCATCGGGCGGGGGCAGCGCGAGCTCATCATCGGGGACCGCAAGACCGGCAAGACCACGGTGGCGATCGACACCATCATCAACCAGCGTGGCCAGGGCGTGAAGTGCATCTACGTCGCCATCGGGCAGAAGGGCTCGTCGATCGCCCAGACCGTGGCCGTGCTGGCCGAGCACGGCGCCCTCGAGTACACGGTGGTCGTGGCTGCGGCGGCGTCGGAGCCGGCGCCGTTCAAGTACCTCGCCCCGTACGCCGGCTGCGCCATGGGCCAGCACTGGATGGAGAACGGCGAGCACGCCCTCATCGTGTACGACGACCTGTCGAAGCAGGCCGAGGCCTACCGCCAGCTGTCCCTGCTGCTGCGCCGCCCGCCGGGCCGCGAGGCCTACCCGGGTGACGTCTTCTACCTGCACAGCCGGCTGCTCGAGCGGGCGGCCAAGCTCTCCGACGATCGCGGCGGCGGCTCGCTCACGGCCCTGCCGATCATCGAGACCAAGGCGGGCGACGTCTCCGCCTACATCCCGACCAACGTGATCTCGATCACCGACGGCCAGGTCTACCTGGAGTCCGAGCTGTTCTACGCCGGCGTCCGGCCGGCCATGAACGTCGGCATCTCGGTGTCCCGGGTCGGCGGCTCGGCGCAGATCAAGGCCATGCGGTCGGTGTCGGGCACGCTCAAGATCGACCTGGCCCAGTTCCGCGAGCTCGAGGCCTTCGCCACCTTCGGCTCCGAGCTCGACAAGGTCGCCCAGGCCCAGCTCGACCGCGGCTACCGCCTGACGGAGCTGCTGAAGCAGCCCCAGAACGCGCCTATGCCGGTGGAGGAGCAGGTCGTCGTGGTGTTCGCGGGCACCAAGGGCTACGTCGACCGGGTGCCGGTGGCCGACGTCCGGCGGTACGAGGCCGAGCTGCTCACGTGGCTGCGGGCCGAGCACGGGGACCTGCTGCAGTCCATCCGCGAGACCGGCCAGCTCGCCGACGAGGAGGAGCTCGGCCGCATCCTGCGGACCTTCACCGACCGGTTCGGCGCCGGGTCCGAGGCCTGACGTGCCCGGAGGCCAGGAGCGGGCGCTGCGGCGCCGGATCCGCAGCGTGCGTGCCACGCAGAAGATCACCCGCGCCATGGAGCTGATCGCCACGTCGCAGATCGCCCGGGCCCAGGCGCGCCTGTCGGTCGCCGCCCCCTACCAGAAGGGCCTGGCCGAGGTGCTGGCCGAGGCGGCGAAGGACGTCGGCACCCACGCCGGCCACCTGCTCGGTGTCCCCGAGGACCCCCGGCGCGTGCTGGTGCTCCACCTGGTGGCCGACCGCGGCCTGTGCGGCGGCTACAACGCCAACGTGCTGCGGACGGTGGAGCGCCTGGTGAGGTCCAACGGCGACCGCGGCGTCGAGACGCGCCTGGTGGCCGTCGGCCGCAAGGGCCCGGCGTACCTGCGCTTCCGCGGCGTCCAGGTGGACGAGGCGTTCACCGGCTTCTCGGACCGGCCCACGTTCGCCGACGCCCGCGAGGTCGCCGCCGCGGTCGTCCGCCCGTTCCTGGACGGCGAGGTCGACCAGGTGCTCGTGGTCTCCACCCGGTTCCTGTCGGCGGGCACCCAGGTGGTCGAGCAGCGCCAGCTGCTGCCGCTGCCGGAGCCGGCGGGCGACGGCGGCGAGCACGAGCGCGGCGCCGCCGCGGCGCCGGCGGGGGAGGCGGCAGGCCCGCCGCGGCGCGAGGGCTACGTCGAGTTCGAGCCCGCCGCGCGCGACCTCCTGGCCGACCTGGTGCCACGCTATGCGGAGGCCGCCATCTTCGGCGCCCTGCTCGAGGCCGCGGCCAGCGAGCACACGGCCCGGCAGCGGGCCATGGCCGCGGCCACCGACAACGCCGAGGAGCTGGCCAAGAACCTCAGCCGCGTCATGAACCGGGCCCGCCAGGACGCCATCACCACCGAGATCATGGAGATCGTCGGCGGCGCCGAGGCGCTGCGGCGCGACGTGGAGACGCCGTGACCGCCGCCCGCCGGCCCGGCGACGCCGGCACGACCAGCACCATCCGAACGACCTGCACGCCCCGCCGCGAACCCGGCGCCAGGCGGCGCAACCGACCGGCCCGAGCAACGAGGAGCCACCGACCATGACCACCACCGCAGCCGCCCCAGCCGCCGAGGCCAGCCGCGACCTGCCCGACGGGCGGGTGGTGGCCATCGCGGGCCCCGTCGTCGACGTGGAGTTCCCCCCGCACGCGCTGCCGGAGCTCAACCACGCCGTGGCGATGGACCTGGCGCTCGAGGGCCACACGGTCACCGTCACCGCCGAGGTCGCCCAGCAGATCGGCGAGGGCCGGGTCCGCTGCGTCTGCCTCAAGCCCACCGACGGCCTCAGCCGCGGCACCGCGGTGCGCAACCTCGGCCGGGGCCTCACCGTCCCGGTCGGCGACGCCGTCCTCGGGCACGTGTTCAACGTCCTGGGCGAGCCCCTCGACACGCCGGACATCGGCGCCGTGCAGGACCGCTGGGAGATCCACCGGGAGGCACCGCCGTTCGCCGAGCTGGAGCCCCGGGCCCAGATGTTCGAGACCGGCATCAAGGTCATCGACCTCCTGGAGCCGTACGTGCAGGGCGGCAAGATCGGCCTGTTCGGCGGGGCCGGCGTCGGCAAGACGGTGCTGATCATGGAGATGATCAACCGGGTCGCCACCGTGCACGGCGGCGTGTCGGTGTTCGCCGGGGTGGGGGAGCGCACCCGCGAGGGCACCGACCTGTGGCTCGAGATGCAGGAGTCCGGCGTCATCGAGAAGGCCGCCCTCGTCTACGGGCAGATGGACGAGCCCCCCGGCGTGCGGCTGCGCGTGGCGCTGGCCGCGCTGACGATGGCCGAGTACTTCAGGGACGTGCAGAGCCAGGACGTGCTGCTGTTCGTGGACAACATCTTCCGGTTCGTGCAGGCCGGCTCGGAGGTGTCGACGCTGCTCGGCCGCATGCCCTCCGCCGTGGGCTACCAGCCCACCCTGGCGGACGAGATGGGCGAGCTCCAGGAGCGCATCACCTCCACCCGGGGCCGGTCCATCACCTCGCTGCAGGCCGTGTACGTGCCGGCCGACGACTACACCGACCCGGCGCCGTTCACGACGTTCACCCACCTCGACGCCACCACCGAGCTGTCCCGCGACATCGCGTCCAAGGGCATCTACCCGGCGGTGGACCCCCTCGCGTCCACGTCGAACATCCTGACGCCGGAGATCGTCGGCGAGCGCCACTACCAGGTGGCCCGGGGCGTGCAGAGCGTGCTGCAGCGCAACCGGGAGCTCCAGGACATCATCGCCATCCTCGGCATGGACGAGCTCTCGGAGGAGGACCGGCTCACCGTCACCCGGGCCCGCAAGATCGAGCGGTTCCTGTCCCAGCCGTTCAACGTCGGCGAGGCCTTCACCGGCCTGAAGGGCGTGACGGTGCCGGTGTCGGAGACCGTCGAGTCGTTCGAGGCGCTGCTCAACGGCGACCTCGACGACGTGCCCGAACAGGCGTTCCTGAACGTCGGCGGGGCCGAGTCGGTGCTGGCGAAGGCTCGCCAGCTCGAGCAGGGCGTGGCGTAGGCAACGATGGCCTTCACCGCGACCGTCGTCACCCCGGAGCGGATCCTCGCCGAGACCGAGGTCGGCGCCGTGCACCTTCGCACCGCCGATGGCGAGGCCGCTTTCCTGCCGGGGCACACCCCGCTCATCGGCTCGGTCGTGCCGGGCCTCGTCCGGCTCGAGCAGGTGGACGGGGCCGAGCTGCGCCTGGTCGTCCACGGCGGCTTCGTCCACGTCGAGCACGAGTCGGTGCAGCTGCTCGCGCCGGTCGCCGAGCTCGCCGACGAGATCGACGTCGCCCGGGCCCAGCACGCCGCGGAGGCTGCCGAGGCGCGCATCGCCGAGCTGCGCGGCGCCGAGGCGGGCGACCGCGAGCTGGCCGAAGCCGAGGCGGCCCTGCGCCGCGCCAGGGACCGCCTGGCCGTCGCCGGCGCCTGAGCGGCGCGGGCCCGCCCGACCGGCGGGGACCCGGCCTGGTCGTGCCGACGGGTCAGGCCGGTCCAGGGGGATGCTGCGGCGGCCGGCCGGCGCGGGTCACCGTGCGGTGGCGCTAGCGTCGTCCGGCACCAGCTTGCGGCTCCATGGCACCGGGAGGGTCGATGGGGAGGATCGGGACGACCGTCGACGGGCGCACGGCGTCGTTCGTCGCGGCCCAGCCGGTGTTCTTCGTGGCCACCGCGCCGCTCGACCCCGCCGGCCACGTGAACTGCTCGCCCAAGGGGAACCGGGGGGAGCTCGCCGTCCTCGACGAGCGCCGGGTCGCCTACCTGGACCAGACCGGGAGCGGGATCGAGACGGTCGCCCACCTGCGCGAGAACGGCCGGATCGTGCTCATGGTCTGTGCCTTCGCCGGCCCGCCGCGCATCGTGCGCCTGCACGGGCAGGGCGAGGTGGTGCCGGCCGGGACCCCGCGCTTCGCCGAGCTGCGGCCCCGTTTCGCCGCGCCGCCGTCGGCGGACGTGGGGGCGCGGGCGGTGGTCGTCGTCACGGTGGAGCGGGTGTCCGACTCCTGCGGGTACGGCGTGCCGCTCATGGCGTTCGAGGGGCATCGCGACACCATGCAGAACTGGACGGACCGCAAGGGACCCGACGGCATCGCCGCCTACCAGGCGGAGCGGAACGCCTCGAGCATCGACGGGCTCCCCGGGCTCTGAGCCGCTCGACCCGCCGGGCCCCGGGAGGGCGGCGAGGCGATCCTCGCCGCCGGTCGAAGGGCCACGCGTGCGGCCACCGCCCCACAGCCCGGCAGCCTCACCAGGCTGCGAGGGCGATCCTCGCCGTCAGTCGAAGGCGATGGTGCTGAACTCGCGGAGCTTGCCCAGCGAGTGGCGGGCGCTCACCAGGCGGACCGTCCCCGACCGGGAGCGCATCACGAGCGACTGGGTGGTGGCGCCGAAGTCGTGGTACCGGACGCCCTGCAGCAATTCGCCGTCGGTGATGCCGGTCGCGGCGAAGAAGCAGTTGTTGCCGCTCACCAGGTCGTCCGTGGTGAGCACGGCGTCGAGGTCGTAGCCGGCCTCGTCCGCCGCCCGGCGCTCGTCGTCGTCGCGGACGACGAGCCGGCCCTGGATCTCCCCGCCCATCGACTTGAGCGCCGCGGCGGCCAGCACCCCCTCGGGGGTGCCCCCGGTCCCGAGCAGCACGTCGACGCCGGACTCCGGCCATGCCGTGGAGATGGCTCCGGCGACGTCGCCGTCGGTGATGAGGCGGATGCGGGCACCGCTGGAACGGACCTCGGCGATGAGACCGGCGTGGCGGTCGCGGTCGAGGATGACGACGGTGACGTCGCGCACCGACTTGCCCAGCGCCTTGGCGACGGCCTCGAGGTTCTCGGTCGGCGACCGGCGGATGTCCACGGCCCCCGCCGCCTTCGGGCCGACGGCCAGCTTCTCCATGTACACGCACGGGCCCGGGTCGAACATGGTGCCGCGCTCGGACACGGCGATGACGGCGAGCGCACCGCCGCGGCCCAGTGAGGTCGGCGTGGTGCCGTCGATCGGGTCGACGGCGATGTCCACCTGGGGCGGCGAGCCGTCGCCGATGCGCTCCCCGTTGAACAGCATGGGGGCTCGGTCCTTCTCGCCCTCGCCGATGACGACGATGCCGTCCATCTGCACGGTGTCGAGGACGACACGCATGGCGTTGACGGCAGCACCGTCCGCGCCGTTCTTGTCCCCTCGCCCCATCCACCTGCCGGCGGCCATGGCAGCTGCTTCGGTCACCCGCACCAGCTCCATGGCGAGGTTGCGGTCGGGTGCCTGTCGTTCGGGTCCCACGGGACGACCATAACGCGGACAAGGCGCCATCGGCTCGGCCGGGGCCGGAGCGGTGCGCCCCCGGCATCGGCCATACTGGGCGCCGTGGGGCACGGAGGGTCGGACGCCGACCGGTTCGTCGTCCGGCCGCGCGGCCCGCTGTCGGGCGCCGTCCGGGCCGGTGGGGCGAAGAACAGCGCGCTCAAGCTCATGGCCGCCTGCCTGCTGGCCGAGGGCAGGCACGTCCTGGCCGGCGTGCCGCGCATCGCGGACGTCGAGATCATGGCCGACGTCCTGCGCGCCACGGGTGCCGCCGTGTCCCGGCTCGACCCCGCGCCCGGCGCGGGCGAGCCCGGCGACCTGGTGGTGGACGTCCCCGCCACCCTGCACCCGGAGGCGCCCTACGAGCTCGTGGAGAAGATGCGGGCGTCGATCGTGGTGCTCGGCCCGCTCCTGGCGCGCTGCGGGCGGGCCCGGGTGTCGATGCCCGGGGGCGACGACTTCGGCCACCGACCCATCGACATGCACCTGTCTGGCCTGGGGGCCATGGGCGTGACGTTCGACACCGTGCACGGCTACGTGGAGGGCACCGTCGAGGGCGGCGGGCCGCTGGTCGGAGCCCACGTCGTGCTCGAGTACCCGAGCCACACGGTCACCGACAACCTGCTCATGGCCGCGGCCAGGTCCAAGGGCACCACCGTGATCGACAACGCGGCGCGCGAGCCCGAGGTGCGCGACCTCGCCGACGCGCTGCGGTCGATGGGGGCGACGATCCGCGGTGCGGGCACGTCGACGATCGAGGTGGAGGGAGCCGGGGAGCTCCGCCCGATGCGCCACCGGGTGGTGGCCGACCGCGTGGTGGCCGCCACCTTCCTGGCTGCGGTGGGGATCGCCGGCGGCGAGGTCGTCGTCACGGACGCCCGCGTGGAGCACATGGACATGCTCCTGCGCAAGCTGCGGGACATGGGCCTGGAGGTCGAGCACGGCCCCGGCGGCCTGCGTGCAGCGTCCACCGGCCGGGTCCGCAGCGTGGACGTGTCCACGCTCCCGTACCCCGGTGTCGCCACCGACTACAAGCCCTTCCTGGTGGCGATGCTGACGGTGGCCGACGGCGTCGGGATCGTCACCGAGAACCTCTTCTCGGGCCGCTTCCGCTACGTCGACGAGCTGCGGCGCATGGGCGCCGACATCCGGACGGAGGGCCACCATGCCGTGGTCCGCGGGGTGGAGCGCCTGTCGGGCGCCCCCGTGCGGGCCACGGACCTCCGGGCGGGTGCCGCCCTGGTGCTGGCGGGCCTGGCGGCCGACGGCGAGACCGTCGTGGCCGACGCCCACCACGTCGACCGCGGCTACGACGACTTCGCCGGCAAGCTGCGCTCCCTCGGCGCCGACGTCCGGCGCGCCTGAGGGCCCGGTCCGGCCGGCCTGGCGTTCCGGCCGGCCTGGCGTTCCGGCCGGCCTGGCGTTCCGGCCGGCCTGGCGTTCCGGCCGGCCTGGCGCTTCAGCCGGCCTGGCGCTTCAGCCGGGCTGCCCGACGGGCGTCGGACCCCGGAGGCTGGCGAAGCGCTGACCGGCCTGGCGGACCGACTCGACGTGCTCGAACAGCTCGTCCCGGGCGCGTTCGGCCTCGGCGGAGAGCCCCTCGAGCTTGTCGATCTTCCACTGCCGGAAGACGACCGGCTCCAGTACGTGGTCGTGGTAGATCGAGAAGTCGAAGATGCCCGCCGTGGCGATGGCGAAGGCGTGCCGCTTGAACCCGGGCATCCCCGTCCCCGGCATCTCGAAGTTCTTCACGCGCCGGGAGGCGGCGATCACCATGGCGTCGGGGTCGAGGACCAGCGCGGCCGCTCCGAGGTCCTTGTAGAAGAGGTAGTGGAGGTTCTCGTCGGCGGCGACCTGCGCCAGCATCGCCTTGCCGCTCGGGTCGCCGATGGCCAGGCCGGTGTTGCGGTGCGCGACCCGGGTGGCCAGCTCCTGGAACGTGACGTAGGCCAGCCCCTCGGGGACGCTCGTGATCGTCTCGGGGAACCAGCCGGTGCTGAGCTGCGCCATGCGCGACCGCTCCAGGTGCACCGGGTCGATGACCCGGTTGACCGTCACCCAGTCGCGGATGGCGGTGGAGTGGCGGTCCTCCTCGGCTGTCCAGCGCCGGCTCCACTCGCCCCAGGGCCCGTCGACCCCGCCGAAGCACCGGTGCAGCGCCAGGGTGTAGTAGGGCAGGTTGTCCTCGGTCAGCAGGTTCGTGTACAGGGCGCTGCGGACGCCCCGGCTCGTCGCGAACTCGTCCTCCGACCAGGTCCACCCGGGCTCGAAGTCGCGCCCGCGCGACCAGGGCGTGCTCTGGTGCGGGAACCACTCCTTCGCCATGCCGAGATGCCGTTCCAGCAGGCGCTCGACCTCGGGCACCAATTCGAGGTACATCGCGTCGGACACCGTTCCACCCCCCTGGCCCGGGCCGGTGCGGCCACGGGTAGTCCCCCCGGACCCCGGACGGGCCGGGGCCGCCCCGGGCGCGAGCCCGGGAACCGCCAGCCTAGCAACGCGTCCGGCCGGTTTGCGCCGTGCGTGAGCCCCCGGTCGCGCCGTCGGTGGTGGCGGTGCGGGTGACGATCCTGGCGCCCGGCGGGTTGGTGGCGCGTGCGCGTGTCCCGTACGCTTCGCCACCACGATGGCTGACCGACCCCTCCACGCGGACCCGACCGCCGCGCCGGCCGGCGGGGCCGGCACCGGCCCGGCGCCGGGTGCCCGGCGCGACGATCCCGCCGGGCTGCTCGCCGCTGCCGGCCGGGGCGACCGCCGCTCACTCGCCCGGCTCCTCACCATGGTCGAGACCGGCGGCGAGCGCGGCCGCGCCGTCGCAGCGCTCGCGTACCGCTCGGGCGCCGAGCCGCGCACGGTCGGGATCACCGGCGCCCCCGGTGCGGGCAAGTCCACCCTGACCGGCAGGCTCATCGCCCAGGCCCGCTCGGGCGGCGTCGACCGGCTCGCCGTCGTGGCGGTCGACCCGACGTCGCCGTTCAGCGGCGGCGCGGTGCTCGGCGACCGCGTCCGCATGCAGGACCATGCCCTCGACGAGGGCGTCTACATCCGCTCGATGGCCACCCGGGGCCACCTGGGCGGCCTGTCGCTGGCCGTGCCGGAGGCCGTCCGCGTGCTCGGCGCCGCCGGCGTGGGGCTCGTCCTGGTCGAGACCGTCGGGGTCGGCCAGGTGGAGGTCGAGGTGGCGTCGGCCACCGACACCACCGTGGTCGTGGTCAACCCCCGCTGGGGCGACGCCATCCAGGCGAACAAGGCAGGCCTGATGGAGATCGCCGACATCTTCGTCGTGAACAAGGCCGACATGCCCGGCGCACGCGAGACGGTCGCCGACCTGCAGCAGATGCTCGACCTGAGCGGGGCGGGCCACCACCCGGCCGGCGGGCACGGCGGGGCCGAGCCGAGCGCCTGGCGCCCGCCGGTGGTCGAGACGGTGGCGGCGACCGGCGACGGCGTCGCCGACCTGTGGGCGGCGGTCGTCGACCACCAGCGCCACCTGGACGAGACCGGTGGCCTGGCGGAGCGGCGCCGCCGCCGCCTGGAGGCCGAGCTCCACCGTGTGCTCGACGCCCGCATCGCCGCCGAGGTGGCCGAGCTGGCCCGCGGGGACCTCGCCGGGGTGCGGCAGGCCGTGCTGGCGCACGAGATCGACCCGTACGCCGCGGCGGACCGCCTGCTCGGCGAGGTCGGGCGCCGGGCGAGCACCGGGCGTCACGTCAGCGTCCCCGAGCCGCCCGACCGATGACGGCGCGCCCCGGGCCGCGGCGGTCGTGGCCGTTGCCGTGACCAGCGGCGTCACGGACCGCGCCGCGCTGGCCCGCCTGGTGGCCGCGTACGTGGCCCGGCGGCCGGGGTGGGCGCCGGCCGCCGCCGGCACGCCGCGGGTGCTCGACGCGGTGTCCCTGGTGGCCGGGCGGCCGGGCGTGCTCGACGTGGTGGCGGCGCTCGGCGGCGAGCAGGTCCACGTGGCGCTGGGTCTGCGCCCGCTCGGCGACGAGGCGCGCTTCCTCCAAGGCACCGACGACCCCGTCCTCGGCCTGTGCGAGGACGCCGACGGCCTGGCCGTGGCGTTCGACGCGACCGGTGACGAGCACACCGCCACCGCCCTGCTCGAGGCGGTCGCCGGCATGCCGACGAGCGCGTCGTGGGCGCATCGGGCGCCGCCGACCGAGACGTCGGTGACCGTCGCGTTCGACGACCTGATCGGGCTGACCGTCTTCGACCGGCTGACCGAGGGCGGCGCCAGGTGGATGAGCCTGGTGCAGTCGCTCGACGACGCCGGGTTCGGCCACCTCCCCGCACCCGTCGCCTTCTGGCGACGCGGCCCGTACCACCTCGGCCTGGTGCGCGAGATCCTGCCCGCGGCCACGTCTGGGTGGGCGGTGGCCCTGGGCTCGGTCCGTGACCTGCTCGTGTCGGGGGCCGCTCCGGAGGAGGCGCCGGGCGACTTCGCCACGGAGGCCGAGCGCCTCGGGACCATGGTGGCGCGGCTGCACCTCGCCCTGGAGCGCGTGTACGGCCGGCGCCACGGCGACGTGGCCGCCTGGTCGGCGGCCGTGGCCGCGTCCGTGCGGACGGGCGCGCCCCACCTGGCCGAGCGCGACGACGTGCGGCGGGTGCTCGACGACCTGGCCACCCTGCCCGTCCCCTGCCTGGCCATCGAGACCCACGGGGACCTGCACCTCGGCCGGGTCGTCCGGACGGACCGGGGCTGGTTCCTGGCCGACGGGCCGGACGGGGACCGGGCATGGCCGGGCGCCGCTCCGGGTGCCGCGGCGGGCGTGCTCGCCGGCACCTTCCGCTCGCCGCTGGCCGACGTCGCCGACATGCTGTGGTCCTTCGGGCACGCCGCCGCGGTCGCCGTCGCCGAGCAGGCGCCCGCCGATGCCGACGTCGTGCAGCGAGCGCCCGGGGCCCCGGGCAGCGTCGCGGCCGTCGCCGGCGCCGACGCCGCTGCGGCCCGCCTGGCGGCCCGCCGCCTGGCCGACGCGTGGGAGCGCCGCAACCGCCGCGCCTTCATCGGCGGCTACCTGGCGGTGCCCGGCATCGGCGGGCTCGTGCCGCCGGTCCGCCACGCGCTCCGCACCGTGACCTCGGCGTTCGAGCTGGAGCAGTCGGTGCGCCGTTCGCGCACGACGGGCGCCTGACCCCGGGCAGGGCCGGCGGGGCCCGAAGGCCGGGCAGGGCCGGCGGCGCCGGCGGGGCCCGAAGGCCTGGCTCAGGCGGGGACGCCGACCCGGAGCTCTTCGGCGGCCTGCTCGGGGGCGACGATGTTGATGAGCACGCCGGTGCCGAGCTCGAAGCCGGCGAGCGTGGTCAGCTTCGGCCAGACGTGCACGTGCCAGTGGTAGGGCTCGTGGGCGCGGTACGGGGCCGAGTGGAACACCAGGTTGTAGGCCACGTCGCCGATCCGGCCGCGCAGCTGGTGGAGCACGGAGCGCAGCGCCCGCCCCACCGCCACCAGGTCGGGCATGCTGGCGCGGTAGAGGTGCGGCGAGTGGGCCCGCGGGATGACGAGCATCTCGAAGGGCATGCCGCTCCAGAACGGGCACACCACCAGGACCCGCTCGTCCGCGTACACCACTCGGTGCCTGGCGTCCTCCTCGGCGTCCGCAGTGGTGCACAGCAGGCACCTGCCGGCGAACCTGGCGAAGCCGGCCTGCTCCTCGGCCAGCTCGCGCGGGACGAAGGACATGCCGAGCAGCTGGCCGTGCGGGTGCTCCAGCGACGCTCCGGCTTCGCGTCCGGCGTTGACGATGGCCTGGCTGTAGCGCAGCGTCGGCACGGCCGAGTGCTCCTCGATCCGGTCGCGGATGGCGGCCATCACCAGGCCCGCCTGGTCCTCGCTGATGGAGTCCCAGCCGTCGGTGTGGGAGGGCGACAGCACGAGGACCTCGTGGATGCCGCCGGCCGTCGCCTGGGTGAAGACCGGGCCGCGGTGCTCCACGACGAACGGGTCGTCGCCCTCGAAGGCGGGGTAGAGGTTGGGGACCACGCGCACCGACCACGAGCCCGACGCGCCGTACGTCTCGAGGGCGGGTGGCGACGCCTCCTCGTTGCCCGGGCAGAACGGGCACGGTCGGCTCGTGTCCGCCTGCACCGGAGCCAGGCGGGGGGAGAAGGCCGACGGGCGCTCGGCCCGCTCGATGTTCACCACGACCCAACGTCCCGTCAGGGGGTCGAGGCGGAGCTGGTTCATCGGACCCCCAGCGCTCGGTCGCTCGGGCGCGCGGACGCCGGCCGGCATGGCATGCCGCCTGCCTGGCCGGGGGGCCGGGCCGCGAAGTCGAGGGAGAGGTTGTGCACCACCGCGGTCCAACGGTACCTCGGACCAGGGGTGCCGATGGTGCTGTTCGGCAGCCCGACGCCCGCGGTCCGGGATGCGCCGGGGGCGCGCGTGGTCGGTGCGTGTCGCCACAACCGCGACCTGTGGCGTGGCGCCTGCGGCACCGTCCCTCCTCGCTCATCGGCCCTGCGGCGTGCGGCCGTGCCGCCGTCGGCACGCCGCTGGCGTCTGCTCACCGCTGCCGGCCGGTTGACTGCTGCCCTCTGCTCACTGCTGCCCTCTGCTCACTGCTGCCCTCTGCTCACTGCTGCCCTCTGCTCACTGCTGCCCTCTGCTCACTGCTGCCCTCTGCTCACTGCTGCCCTCTGCTCACTGCTGCCGTTCGCATGGTTGCTGGCGGCTGGTTGACTGCTGGCGGCCGGTTGACTGCTGCCATCGGCACCTCGGGCCCGGCTCCCGAGCGAAGCGCCGGCCGTTGTCCGTCCGTTGGACCGGCACACGGCCGAACCTATCGCCCCGCCACGGGGAGCGGCGGTCGGCCGGGTCCGGGGTGCAGCACCCCCGGTGCCGCTGCCCCCTGAACCGGGCCGACTTGGCATCGCCGGTCCGGGTGGCACGAAGATGGCGCCGTGGCCGCAACCCACGCACCGACCGGACCGGCGTTCAGCGTCGTCCTGGTGCTCCACGTCCTGGCCGCTGCCGTCGGGTACGGGGCCATGGTGATGACCGGCGTGCAGGCCGACCGCGTCAGGCGAGGCCCGCGGGCGCCCGGAGCCGAGTCGGCGCGCGCGTTCTTCCGGTCCGGCGCGAACTGGGCTGCCCGGGCGGTCTACCTCGTGCCGGTGCTCGGCGTGTCGCTGGTGGCCATGAGCCGGGGGGCGTTCGGCGTCGGCGACACCTTCGTCGACGTGGGCCTGGGCGTGTGGGTGGCGTCGGTCACCGTCGCCGAGACGGTCCTGTGGCCCGCCGAGCGGGCGGTGCAGCGGGCGCTGCGCGACGGGTGGCCCGACGACGACCTGGCGCCGCTGGCCCGGGAGTGCCGGCGGGTCACGCGTGCCTCGGCGTTCCTCGGGACGGCGTTCGTCGGCGTCGCCGTGGTCATGGCGGTCAAGCCCTGACCACGACCTCCTCCGGCAGGCATGGCCGCGGCACGGGCCGCTCGGTCCCTCCGGTCGCCGGACGGCTCGTGGGGCCGGTCGTGCCCGCCGGGGCCGTGCCGGCGGCGGGCCCGGCCGCTCGGCTCGGCGCTCGTGCCCGGCGGGCACGCCGCCGACCGTAGGCTGGGCCTGTGGAACCGCCGCCGTCGGACCCTGGGCCCGGCGCCGGCCCGGCGCACGGGGTCGTGGCGTATCTCGACAACGCCGCGACGACGGCGCTGCGGCCAGCGACGGTCGACGCCATGGTGCCGTGGCTGTCGGGCGGGCCGGCCAACCCGTCCGGGAGCCACCGGGCAGCGCGCGCCGCGCGCCGGGCGGTGGACGAGGCCCGTGACACCGTGGCCGCTGCCCTCGGGTGCGAGCCAGGCGAGGTGGTCTTCACCTCGGGCGGCACCGAGGCCGACAACCTTGCCGTGCTCGGCGTGCACCGGGCTCGGCCCGGCCGCGTCCTCTGCTCGGCGGTGGAGCACGCCGCTGTCCTCGGCCCGACCCGGTCGGTCGGCGGCAGTACCGTGCCGGTCGACGCGCTCGGGCGCGTGGACCTCGCCGCGCTGCGCGAGGTGCTCTCGCCCGAGGTCTCGCTGGTCGCCGTGATGGCGGCGAACAACGAGGTGGGGACGGTGCAGCCGCTCGACGAGGTGGTGGCGGCCGTGCGCGAGCTGGCGCCGGGCGCGGCGGTCCACACCGACGCGGTGGCCGGCGTCGCCTGGCTCGACGCGGCAGCCACCGCCGGCGGCTGCGACCTGCTGGCCGTGTCCGCCCACAAGTTCGGCGGCCCCCACGGCGTCGGCGCCCTGGTCGTGCGCGACGGGGCCCCGTGGGCGCCGGTGCTCCACGGCGGCTCCCAGGAGCGGGGGCGGCGGCCCGGGACCGTCGACGTGGCCGCGGTCGTCGGGATGGCCGTGGCGCTCGCCGAGACGGTCGCCGAACGGCCGGCCACGGTGCAGCGGGTCCGCGCCCTGCGCGACCGGCTCGTCGCCGGGCTGGTGTCGTCGGGCTGCGGGGGGCGACCCACGCTCGGGCCCGACACGTCGTCGGTGTCCGTGGCGGGGACGGCGCACCTCGCCTTCGACGGCGTCGCCGCCGAGGAGCTCCTGCTGCTGCTCGACGAGCACGGGATCTGCGCGTCGGCGGGGTCGGCCTGCTCCAGCGGCGCCGCGGAGCCGAGCCACGTGCTGCAGGCCATGGGCGTGGACCCGGGGGCGGTCCGGGGGTCGGTCCGCTTCAGCCTGGGCTGGTCGACCACCGCCGACGAGGTCGACCAGGTCGTCGCCGTCGTGCCCGGCTTGGTCGACCGGCTGCGCTCCTGATCGGGGGCCGACGGGGTTCGGAGGCGGTCGGTGCCGGCCGGCACCCGCCCCGGCGCGTCAGCGCCGCCAGGCCGCGCCGGGGGGAGCGGCCGCGTCGCGAGCCTCGTCGGCGCTCCACGCTGCGTGCAGGGTCCCGGCCGCGGTGCCGCGCTCGACGTCCTGGCGGGCCGTCCACTCGCGCAGCGTCGCGCCCGGGGTCGACGCGCCGTTCGGCGAGCCGACGTGCGCGTGCAGGTAGGACCACGAGCTCACGGCGGCCGTCCGCGCCGTGTCGGGCGGAGCGGCGAGCAGCCAGCACGGATGGTCCTGCCCGCGGGACGGGCTCGACGTCCACCGGCGCTGGGGGAACGGTGCCAGGTCCGCGTGCCGCGCGCCGGCGCCCGAGGTGCACGACGTCGCGCTCGACGCCCCGGCCCCGTTGTCCTGGGCGTGGACGGTGTCGGTCACGACGACCGTCGGGGTGCCGACCGACGAGGACCCGGCGGAGCCGTTCCCGTTCCCGTTCCCGTTCCCGTTGCCGTTGCCGTTGCCGTTGCCGTTGCCGTTGCCGTTGCCGTTGCCGTTGCCTCGTCCCGGCGCGCCGGCGGCCGGGGAGCCGGACGCGGGCGCGCCCGGGGCACCGGGGTGCGAGGTGGGCTTGCCCGGCGACGTCCCGCCGCCGGTAGGGCCTCCGCCCTTGCCCGGCGCGTGCGTCGCGCCGGGGGACGCTCCCGTGGCGGCACCGCCGCCGGAGTCGGGCGCCGTGCCCCCGCCGGCCGCAGAGGGCGTGCCGGCGGCTCCGGGTTCGCCCGGCGTGCCGGTGGCCCTCGACGGCGACCCGCCGCCCCCGGTCGCTTCGGCGGCCAGTTCCGCCGCGCTCAGCGATGCGAGGCCGCCGGGACCCGCCTGCCCGGCGGGCGCGCCCGCCGCCGGAGTGCCGCCGCCGGCCTGCGTGCCCGAGCCGGTCTGGCCGGGGCCGAGCGTGCCTGCGGCGGGGGAGCCGGTACCGGGTTTGACTCCCGAGGCGGACGACCCGCCGCCGGCCGGGCCGCCTGCAGCGCCGCCGCGACCCTGGGTGGCGCTCCGCGAACCTGGCCCGGTGGTCGCCGGGCTGGCCGACCGGAGGGCCGGACCGGTCGGCCCGGCGAACTCCACGACGGCGGCGACGCTGGCGGCGACGGTGGCCGCCACCGAGACGGCAGCGAGCGCCCGGCGCCGGTGGCCGTCGAGCAGCCCGTGGCGCCGCCGGGCGCGCCGCCGCTCGTACAGGTCGGCGTCGGCCGCCTGCAGGAGTGCCGCCGGGTCGCCGGAGGCCGCCGCTGCCAGGCTGGCCACACCCCAGCTGAACGACGGCCCGCCGAGGCGCTCCACCCGCCGCATCAGCTCGCGGGCGCCGCCGGCGTCGGTGAACGGCGCCACCACCACGAACTCGTCGCCGCCGACCCGGTACAGCGAGTCCGACTCCCGCAGGGTCCGGCGCAGCGTCGACACGAGCGACAGCAGGGACGAGTCGCCCGCTGCGTGCCCGTGGGTGTCGTTGATCCGCTTCAGGCCGTCGAGGTCGATGGCGACGACGGCGAGGTCCAGCTCGCCGTGACGGGCGTTGGCCACGGCCCGGCGCAGGTCCTCGGCGAGGGCGCGCCGGTTGGCGCAGCCGGTCAGGGGATCGGTCCGGGCCGCCGTGCGCAGGTTGCCCGACGCGGCGTCGACGGCCTCGAGCATCGCCTGGTCGAGGACCTGGTGCACCTGCGTCGCGTCGGGCCTGGGCTCGGGACCCCAGGCGTCCAGCGTCTCACGCAGGCACGAGAGCGTCGCCACGACGTCGCCCGGGGAGGAGAAGCCGGCGCCCCAGCTCCGCGACGCCCTGCCCAGGTGCGGCGTGTGCGTCCCGCGGCGGAGGGCCGTCTCAACCGCGGTCAGGAGGTAGAAGGCTTCGGGGCCCCGGCAGTGGTCGGCGGAGAGCCCGCGTCCGACGCAGCGCTCCGCCCAGGCGTCGAGGACACCGGTGGCGCGATCGCCGACCGGGACGGCGCCCGCCGGCGCGCCGTCGTTCGCCACCTCGGCCGGCGGCGGGTCGTCGCTCCAGGTCTCGTCGCTCACGGTCGCTCCCCTCTGCGTCGGGTGTGGGCCCGATGCCGGGTGGAGGCGCGGCCCGCTGCGGGCACGCCTCCGGTTCGGGCTGTCTTCCGTGACCGTGCCCTCCGACGGCAGTTCGCCGATACCCCCTTTATAGACGCTCTATGTGTCCGAGGAACGACGTCGGGCGTCCGATCAGGCAGCTAGAAGCTCAACGATCACGCAACTCCTCGAAACATCACCCTGGGTGTGGTTCTCGTGTGATAGTGGCCGCTCGACGTGGTCGACCGCAGGGCGTCCGGCGCCAGGCCCCGTCGTGGCGGGCCCCGTCGTGGCGGGCCCCGTCGCCGGCCCTACGCTCGGTGCCGTGCGCGCGCTCGTCGCCATGTCAGGAGGGGTGGACTCGTCGGTCGCCGCCGCGCTCGCCCTCCGGGCGGGGCACCACGTCGTCGGTGTCACGCTCAAGCTCTGGGGTGGGCCTTCGGACTCGGGCTGCTGCTCGGTGGCCGACGTCGAGGACGCCCGCCGCGTGGCGGACCGCCTCGGCATCGACCACCACGTGTTCAACTACGAGGAGCTGTTCGAGGCCGCCGTCGTCCGGCCGTACGTCGAGGCGCACTGCCGGGGGGCGACGCCGAACCCGTGCGTCGAGTGCAACCGGCACGTGAAGTTCGGCGCGCTGCTGCAGCGGGCCGGGCGGCTCGGCTTCGACGCGCTGGTGACCGGGCATCACGCGCGAGTCACCGTCGACGGCGGCCGCCACCGGCTCCGCCGGGGCCGTGACGCGGCCAAGGACCAGTCCTACGTGCTGGCCATGCTGGAGGAGAGCCAGCTCCGCCGGCTCCTGCTGCCGGTCGGCGACCTCACCAAGGCGGAGGTCCGTGCCATCGCTGCGCACCTCGGCCTGCGGACAGCGGCCAAGCCGGACAGCCAGGACGTGTGCTTCATCGGCCGGGCAGGGGGGCGGGCCGAGTTCCTCGGGCAGCGGATCGACCTGCACGCCGGGGCGCTGGTCGACGCGGCGACGGGCGCTGCGGTCGGTGCGGTGCCGGCCGTCGAGCTGGTGACCATCGGCCAGCGCCGGGGCCTGTCCGACGGTGGCGGGGGCGCCAGGAGGTACGCGGTCGCCGTGGACGTGCCGGGCCGCCGGGTGGTGGTCGGTTCGGCCAGCGACGTCCGGGCCGACGTCGTGCCGGTGGAGCAGGTGACCTGGGCTGCAGGCCCTGCCGGCGAGGGAGCACCCGTCCTCGTCCAGTGCTCGGCACACGGCCCCGCCTGGCCGGCCCGGTGGGTTGCCGGCGCCCCGGGCGGCCCGTCCGTGCGGTTCGCCGAGCCCCAGCGGCGGGTGGCGCCCGGGCAGACCGTGGCGATCTACGACCCGGCCGACCCGGACGCGGTCGTCGGGTCGGCGGTCGCCCGACCGGTGGCTGTGCCGTCCGTGGCTGTGCCGCCAGTGGCCGTGCCGCCCGCGGGAGGTCCGCCGGCCGTCGTGCCGGCCCGCTGACCCGCGAGCCGACCGGCGAGCAACCCGCCCCGCCCGACGCAGCGGGCGGCGACCGGTACGCTGCGCCCATGGTGCCGGAGCCAGCCCACGAGCGGCCTGCCGGCGTCCCCCCCGACGACGCCCAGCGCGACGACGCCCAGCGCGGCGCCGCGACCGGCGGTGGTGCCCCGCCCGAGGCCGAGGAGCGGGCGCGCGCGCTCCGGGACGCCATCGCGCACCACGCCCGCCTCTACTACCAGCTCGACCAGCCGGAGATCTCCGACGCCGACTTCGACGCTCTGGTCGTCGAGCTCCGCGAGCTCGAGCGGCGGTACCCCGCCCTGGCCGTCGCCGGCTCGCCGACTGCAACGGTCGGCGCGCCCCCTGCAGGTCAGTTCGCGCCCGTGGTGCACCGCGAGCCCATGCTCAGCCTGGACAACGCCTTCGAGCTGGACGAGGTGGAGGCCTGGGTGCACCGCATGGCGCGCCTGGTGCCGGAGGCGGCGGCGGGCCCGTTCGTGTGCGAGCTGAAGATAGACGGGCTGGCCATGTCGCTCACCTACGAGCGGGGCCGCTACGTCCAGGCCGCGACCCGGGGCGACGGCCGGACCGGCGAGGACGTCACCGCCAACGTGGCCACCATCGCCCAGGTTCCCGAGCGCCTCGCCTGGCCGGCGTCCCTGGGGCCGGTCCCCGACCTGCTGGAGGTCCGGGGCGAGGTCTACCTCGCGGTGAGCGTGTTCGACGCGCTCAACCGCCGCCAGCTCGAGCAGGGACAGCGGACCTTCGCCAACCCGCGCAACGCTGCGGCCGGCTCGCTGCGCCAGAAGGACCCGAAGGTGACCGCCGGGCGCGAGCTGGCGTTCTTCGCCTACCAGGCGGGGGCGGTGTCGGGCGGCCCGGCGCTGCGTCGGCACTCCGAGTGGCTGCAGCTCCTGAGCGACGCCGGTTTCCCGGTGAACCCCGAGATACGCACCTTCGGGGGCGTCCAGGAGGTGCTGGCGTTCTGCAGCCACTGGGGCGAGCACCGCCACGACCTCGACTACGACATCGACGGCGTGGTCGTGAAGCTCGACGACCTCGCGCTGCGCCAGCGCCTGGGAGCGACGTCGCACGCGCCGCGTTGGGCCATCGCCGTCAAGTACCCCCCCGAGGAGCGCGACACGCGGCTCCTCGCCATCGAGGTGTCCATCGGGCGCACCGGGCGCGCCACCCCCTTCGCCGTGCTCGAGCCGGTGTCCGTCGGCGGGTCGACCGTGTCGCTCGCCACCCTCCACAACGAGGACCAGGTTCGCATCAAGGACGTCCGCCCCGGCGACACCGTCGTGGTCCGCAAGGCGGGCGACGTCATCCCCGAGGTCGTCGGTCCCGTCCGGTCGGCCCGGCCCCCCGGCCTGCCCGAGTGGCGGTTCCCCACGGCCTGCCCGAGCTGCGGCGGCCCGCTGGTCCGCCTGCCCGGCGAGAGCGACACGTTCTGCACCACGCTGGACTGCCCCGCGCAGGTGGTGCAGCGGATCGTGCACTTCGCCTCGCGCCAGGCGCTCGACATCGAGGGGCTCGGCGAGAAGCGCGTCGCCCAGCTCGTCGAGCTACGCCTCGTCGCGGACCCCGGTGACCTGTTCACCCTGTCGGCCGACCGGCTCGCCGACGTCGACCGCATGGGCGAGGTCTCCGCCGGCAACCTCGTGGCGGCGATCGACGATGCCCGGCACCGCCCCCTCAGCCGGCTCCTGGTGGGGCTCGGCATCCGGCACCTGGGCCCGACGGGCAGCCGGGCGCTGGCCGCCGCCTTCGGCGACCTCGACAGCGTCATGGCCGCCCCACTGGAGACCTTGGCGGCCGTCGACGGCGTCGGACCGGTCATCGCCGAGAGCATCGCCGGGTTCTTCGCGTCGCCCGCCAACCAGGCCGTCATTGCCAAGCTGCGGGCCGGCGGGGTGCAGGTGACCGAGCCCGGCGTCGCGCCGCGCGGGGCCGGGCCTGCCGGGGCGGGGGGCGTGGCCGGCGGGCCGGCGGGGGGCGTGGCCGGCGGGCCGTTGCAGGGGCGGGCCGTGGTCGTCACCGGGACGCTGGCGGGCTACACCCGGGACGAGGCCGAGGACGCCGTCAGGGC
>JAJZYI010000270.1 GCA_021798135.1 Actinomycetes bacterium
GGCGACGGGACGGCGGGGACGGGACGGCGGGGACGGCGACGAAGGCGACAGGGGTGCGGGTGGGGGACGCGCCGCGCTGACGTTGCGGCCGGGTCGCCGCGGCCGAGGCATGCGGTCGCCGGGGGCGCGCTGGCCCCACGCCCCCGGTCGGGATGGCATGCTGGTCGGCGGTCGTGCCGGCCACCGCGGCCGGCCACCGCGGCCGGCAACCGCGGCCGGCAACCACGGCTGGCCAGCGGCACGGCGACCACGGCACGCCTGCGAAGGTCAGTGCGAGGGAGCGCTGGTGCGTGCCGCCATGGAGGTGCGGCCGGGTGAGGGTCGGCGCTGCGGCGGGTGGGCCGCGAATCCATCGAGGGGGAGCCATGACGGACGTACGGGGACGGATCGCGCTGATCACCGGGGGCGCGGCGGGCATCGGCCGCCTGCTCGCGGTGGAGCTGGCGTCGCGGGGCGCGACGCCGGTGCTGTGGGACCTGGACGAGGAGCGGCTGGAGCCCGCCCTGGCAGACGTCCGGGCGCGCACGGGCGTCACCGCCCGGGGCTTCGCGTGCGACGTCACCGACCGCGAGGCGGTGCACCGGGCGGCCGAGCTGGTGCGCGCCGAGGTGGGCGATCCCGACGTGGTCGTGAACAACGCCGGCGTGGTGAGCGGCAGCCGCCTGCTCGACACGCCCGACACCGCCATCGAGCGGACGTTCGCGGTGAACACGCTCGCGCTCTACTGGGTCACCAAGGCGTTCCTGCCGGCGATGGTGGCCCGCAACCGCGGCCACGTCGTGACGGTCGCCTCGGCGGCCGGCCTGGTGGGCGTGGCGCGCCAGACGGACTATGCCGCCAGCAAGCACGCGGCGGTCGGGTTCGACGAGTCACTGCGGGTCGAGCTGCACACCCTCGCCCCCCGGGTGGTGACCACCGTGGTGTGCCCGTACTACATCGACACGGGCATGTTCGAGGGCGTCCGGAGCCGCTTCCCGCGGCTGCTGCCGATCCTGCACCAGGACGACGTGGCCCGGCGCATCGCGCTGGCCATCGAGCGGGACCGCCGCCAGCTGGTGCTGCCGCCCCTGGTGCGGTTCCTGCCCCTGCTGCGCGTCCTGCCGCCCACCGTGTTCGACCGGGTGATGGACGTGCTCGGCGTGAACGTGTCCATGGACCACTTCACGGGGCACAAGCCGCCCGCCTAGCACCGTGCCCCGGGACCCGCGCCGCCGTCCTCGGCGGGGAAGGGACGCCGCCGGCACCGGCACCGGCCCGCGCCCGATGGCCTCACCGCGGCGTGGCGCCAGCGGTGTCCGTGCCGGCCCAGGCGAGGTCAAGGCCTGCCTGCGCCGGCTCGGACCGGTCCCTCGCGTCGCCGGCCGGCTCGGACCGGTCCCTCGCGTCGCCGGCCGCCTCGGACCGGTCCCTCGCGTCGCCGGCCGGCCCAGCCCGCCGGGACGAGACCGCCCGCCTGGACGGGACCGTCGCGCCCGGCGCCGGCGGCCCGCCGTCGACCGCCCGCCCCAGCCGCTGCCAGACGGGTGCGACCACGGCCCGGCGGGCCGCCGGCGGCAGGTAGGAGCCGCGGTAGCGCCGCGCCAGGTCGGTGGCCAGGCCGGCGTCGTGCGCGGCGAGCCAGCCGAGGAAGTGCTCGCGGACGCCGGGCCGCAGGTGGAGGGCGACCGGCGTGACCGACACGGCACCGGCGTCGACGCAGGCGTCCACGACCGCTCCGAGCTGCTCGGCGCCGTCGGACATGCCGGGGATGACGGGCGCCACGAGGACGCCGGTGGGCACCCCGGCCTCGTTCAGGCGCCGGACGGCCTCCACCCGGCGCCGGGGGTGCGGCGTGCCCGGCTCGGTGGCCTTCCACACGGCCTCGTCGAGGGTGGCGATGGACAGGGCGCAGCGCACCGACGTCGAGGTCGCCGCGTCGGCCAGCAGGTCGAGGTCGCGCAGGATGAGCGTCGACTTCGTCAGGATCGAGAAGGGGTTGCCGGCGGCGGCCAGCTCCCGGACGATCCCGCGCGTCAGCCGGTACTTGCCCTCGCATCGCTGGTAGGGGTCGGTGTTCGTCCCCATGGCCACGGGATCGCCCGCCCAGCGGGGGGACCGCAGCTCGGCCCGCACGCGCTCGACGGCGTTGACCTTGACGACGATCCTCCGCTCGAAGTCCTCGCCGGGGCCGAGCCCGAGGTACCGGTGCGAGGGCCGGGCGAAGCAGTAGGTGCAGGCGTGGCTGCAGCCGCGGTAGGCGTTGACGGTGTAGCGGAACGGCATCCGCGACCCCGGTGGCACGCGGTTGATGACGCGGCCGGCCTCGACGTGCAGGAACTCCAGGCCCCGGAACTCGCCGGCGCCGACATGGCGGTCGACGACCTCCTCGTCGCCGAACAGCCGCTGCTGGCCCCGGTCGTCCTCCGCCAGCCTCCAGCGGATCGCGGTCGCTTCACCCACGCGGCCATGCTATCGAACGTGCGTTCGCTCCGCGCTCACGGTCGCGGTGCCGGGCCGGCGCCGCTGCGGTCGGCGTGCCGTGCCCGCCGCGCCGCGGCAGGAACCGCTGCCGGCATGGACGGGAGCCGGCAGCGCGTGGCCGCGCCCGCCGCAGCGGCCGTGGTCAGCGCTGGTCGAGGATGTCGACGAGCCGGCGGTTCTTCCGGCTGCCGAACTTGACGTAGCCGTCGGCGAGGGCGAACAGGGTGTCGTCGCCGCCCCGGCCCACGTTCACGCCCGGGTGGAAGTGCGTGCCCCGCTGGCGCACGATGATGGACCCGGCCGACACGGCCGTGCCGTCGAACACCTTGACGCCGAGCCGCTTCGCCTTGGAGTCCCGGCCGTTGCGAGTGGAGCCGCCACCCTTGGTCTTGGACATGGTCGCTGCCTCCGTCGTGTCAGAACGTGCGTGTCGTCGGGCCCGCGCCCGGACCGCCGGCGGGCGCCGCCGGCTCGTCGCCGGGCACCGGTCGGCCCGGCACCGGCAGGCCCGGGCGCACCGGCCCCGGCCCGGCGAGCCGGTGCCTCAGCTGGGTACCGTGATGTCGGTGATCTGGAGCGTCGTGTACCGCTGGCGGTGGCCCCACCGGCGCCGCTGGTTGGTCTTCGGCTTGTAGGTGAACCCTCGGATCTTGGGGCCCAGCTCGGTGCCTACCACCCGGGCCGTCACCATGCTGCCGGCGAGCTGCGCCGGCGTGGCCAGCACCCGCTCGCCGTCGACGACCAGCACGGCGTCGAGCTCGACCTCGCTGTCGAGCGCCGCGTCGAGCAGCTCCACCCGGAGCTGGTCACCCTGAGCGACGCGCTCCTGCTTGCCTCCGGACCGAACGACGGCGTACATAGGAAGGTGAGTGTAGCCGTTCGCACGGGGGGGACCGGACGGCGCACCGGCGGGGTCACCGCCGCCGTGATCGGCGTGCCCGACGGCGGGACCCGGGTGGTTCGGGCCCCGGCGGGCGGCGCCCGCGGCCGGCGAGCCGGTGGGCGCGACCCGGGTCACGACGACACGAGCGAGGGGTCGATGACCGCGCCGCGACCCCCACACACGGTGCACGTCGTCGACAGCGACTCGACCAGGCCCTCGGACACGCGCTTGCGCGTCATCTCCACCAGGCCGAGCTCGGAGATGTCGAAGACCTGTGTCCTCGTCTTGTCCCGGGCCAGGGCGGCGCGCAGGGCCGCTGCCACCTTGTCACGGTTCTCGCGGATCTCCATGTCGATGAAGTCGATGACGATGATGCCGCCGATGTCGCGCAGCCGGAGCTGGCGCGCGATCTCCTCGGCGGCCTCCAGGTTGTTGCGGAAGACCGTCTCCTCCAGGTTGGAGGTCCCCACGTTCTTGCCGGTGTTCACGTCGATCACCGTGAGCGCCTCGGTCCGCTCGATGATGAGCGAGCCACCCGACGGCAGCCAGACCTTGCGGTCGAGCGCCTTGTGGAGCTGCTCGTGGACGTGGAAGCGCTCGAACAGCGGGAGCTGCTCGGCCGCCGGGTCGTACAGCTCCACGCGGTCGACGAGCTCCGGGTTCACCTGCGCCACGTACGAGCGGACCTGGTCGAACATGGCCGGGTCGTCGATCACCACCGCCCGGTAGTCCCGGTTCAGCTCCTCTCGGACGATCCGCACCGCGATGTCGGGCTCGCGGTAGAGGAGCGACGGCGACTTGGCGGCGGCCGCGGCCGCCTCGATCGTCCGCCAGCGCTCCATCAGCCGCTCGATGTCGGCCTGGAGCTCCTCGCGGCTCGCACCCTCTGCCGCGGTCCGGACGATCAGGCCGTGCCCAGGTGGCCGCACCTCGTCCAGGATGCGCCGCAGGCGGCGGCGCTCGTTGTCGTCGAGGCGCTTGGAGATGCCGAAGGCGGACGAGTTCGGGACCATGACGGCGAACCGGCCCGGGATCGACACCTCCTGGGTCAGGCGGGCTCCCTTCGCTCCGATGGGGTTCTTCGTGACCTGGCAGACGATGAGCTGCCCCGGGACCAGCATCTCCTCGATGCGCGGCATGCCCTTGGACGCCGTCTCCACGTCGTCGGCGTCGTAGCGCACGTCGCCCCGGTAGAGGACGGCGTTCTTCGGCGTGCCGATGTCGACGAAGGCCGCCTCCATGCCGGGCAGCACGTTCTGGACGCGGCCGCGGTAGATGTTGCCGTCGATCTGGGTGGCGTCGTCGGCGGCGCGCGACACCATGTGCTCCACCAGCGTGCGCCCCTCCAGGACCGCGATCTGGGTGGCGTGCTGCTGGACGTGGACGCACATCATGTAGCGCCCGACGGCGCGCCCTCGCCGTTCCCGGCCGCTGCGCCGGCGGGAGGCGCCGCGGCCGCGGCCCGAGGGCGCCCCGGGCTCCTCCGCGTCCTGGC
>JAJZYI010000271.1 GCA_021798135.1 Actinomycetes bacterium
CGGCCGCCGGCTGGTACAGCAGCGAGGCGTCCGGCCCGGCCACCTGGCCGTAGCCGACGACCTCGCCGAGCGGGGCCACGCCCAGCGACTCGGCGGCGGCCCTGGACGCCACGATGACGGCCGAGGCGCCGTCGGAGATCTGGCTGGCGTTGCCGGCCGTGACGGTCCCGTCCTTGGCGAAGGCGGGCCGGAGGCTGCCCAGGGACTCGACCGTGGTCCCGGGGCGCACGCCCTCGTCGGTGTCGACGACGATGGGGTCGCCCTTGCGCTGGGGGACGGTCACCGGGGCGATCTCCTCGGCCAGCCGGCCGTCCTTGATGGCGGCGGCGGCCCGCTCGTGCGACTGCGCCGAGAAGGCGTCCTGTCGCTCGCGGGTGATGGCCGCGTCGCGGTTGTAGTTCTCCGTGCCCAGCCCCATGGCACAGTGGTCGAACTGGCAGTACAGGCCGTCGTACATCATGGAGTCGACGATCGTGGCATCCCCCATCCGCAGGCCGGCCCGAGCGCCGGGCAGCAGGTACGGCGCCTGGGTCATGGACTCCATGCCGCCGGCCACGATGACGTCGGCCTCGCCCGCCTGGATCATGAGGTCGGCGAGGTAGATCGTGTTCAGGCCCGACAGGCAGACCTTGTTGACCGTGGTGGCCGGCACGTCCATGGGGATCCCGGCCCGGGTGGCGGCCTGGCGGGCCGTGATCTGGCCGGCGCCGGCCTGCAGGACCTGGCCCATGAAGACGTAGCGCACCCGGTCGGGGGCCACCCCGGCCCGCTGCAGGGCGGCGGAGATGGCGACGCCGCCGAGGTCGGCGGCGGAGAACCCGGCCAGCGCTCCCGACAGCTTGCCGATCGGGGTGCGCGCTCCTGCGACGATCACGGAACCGGGCATGTCGGACCTCCGGGGTTGGGACCGTGGCGTCCGCCACGACCGCGCCATTGCCAGGACCGGTCCATTGTAGGTCGGGTCCCGGCGCTGGCGTCCCGGCTCGCCCGGCGACGGGACGCTGGGGCGGGGGGTTCCCGCCGGGGCCGACGGGCAGGTCACGGGCCCGCCGGCCTGCGATCGGTGGCGCGGGCCTGCGAGCGGTGGCGCGGGCCTGCCAGCGGTGGCGCGGGCCTGTGAGCGGTGGCGCGGGCCTGCGAGCGGTGGCTCCGGCCTGCCAGCGGTGACGCCGGGCGCGACCGCGCGCGCTCGTCGTGCCGGTGGCCACGCTCCGGGAGCCGGGTGCTGCTACCGCGGGTATCGTGCTCGCCCATGGAGCAGTTCCGCGACGCCATCATGAGCGGGGCGGGCGGGGACGACATCGCCGGCCTGCCCCTCCCCCAGAGCTACCGGGCCGCCTTCGTGCGCCGGGAGGACGCCGGGATGTTCGACGGCGTCGACACCGCCGACAAGGACCCCCGCAAGTCCCTGCACGTGGCCGACGTGCCCGTGCCCGAGCTCGCGCCCGACGAGGCCTACGTGGCGGTGATGGCGGGCGCCATCAACTTCAACACGGTCTGGACGTCGATCTTCGAGCCCCTGCCGACGTTCGGGTTCCTCGACCGCCTCGGGCGCGAGGGGACCTGGGGCGCCCGCCACGCCCTGCCGTACCACGTGGTGGGGTCCGACGCGTCGGGCGTGGTGGTCCGGGTCGGCTCGGCGGTGCGCAACTGGAGGCCCGGCGACCGCGTCGTCATCCACTGCAACTACGTCGACGACCAGGACCCCTCGGCTCACGACGACTCCATGCTCGCCGCCAACCAGCGGATCTGGGGCTTCGAGACGAACTTCGGCGGCCTCGCCGACCTCACCCTCGTCAAGGCGAACCAGCTCATGCCCAAGCCGGCCCACCTGACGTGGGAGGAGTCGGCCATCAACGCCCTGTGCAACTCCACGGCCTACCGGATGCTCGTGTCGCGCAACGGCGCGGCGATGACCCAGGGCGACCGGGTGCTGGTGTGGGGCGCCACCGGAGGGCTCGGCAGCTACGCCGTGCAGCACGTCCTGAACGGCGGCGGCGTGCCGATCGGGGTCGTCTCCTCCCCGGCCAAGGCCGACCTGCTGCGCGACATGGGCGTGGAGGCGGTCATCGACCGCAGGGCCGCCGGCTACCGGTTCTGGAAGGACGAGCACACGCAGGACGAGAGCGAGTGGCGCCGGCTCGGCAAGGACATCCGCGCCCTCGTCGGCGAGGACCCCGACATCGTCTTCGAGCACCCGGGCCGCCAGACGATGGGGGCGTCGGTCTTCGTGTGCAAGCGGGCCGGGACGATCGTGACGTGCGCGGCCACGTCGGGCTACATGATCGAGTACGACAACCGGCACCTGTGGATGCGGCTCAAGACCATCAAGGGCTCGCACTTCGCCAACTACCGCGAGGCCTGGGACGCCAACCAGCTCATCTGCGACGGCAAGGTGCAGCCGCCGCTGTCGGCCGTCTACCCGCTCGAGGAGGTCGGCGAGGCCGCCTACCAGGTCCACCACAACCTCCACGAGGGCAAGATCGGGGTGCTGTGCCTGGCGCCCGAGGAGGGCCTCGGCATCGACGACCCCGAGCGGCGCGCCGAGATCGGCGAGGACCGGATCACCGCCTTCCGGCGGCACGGGGCGTGAGCGCCGTGGGCGCGGCACCCGGCACCGCCGGCGGCATGCTGACCGAGATCGACCACGTCGCCATCGCCGTCAACGACCTCGAGGCGGCCATCGCCTACTACGCGGAGACGTTCGGCGCCACCGTCGTCCACCGCGAGCGGGTGGAGAGCGACGGGGTGGAGGAGGCGCTCGTCGCCGTGGCGGACTCCTACGTGCAGCTGCTCACCCCCACGCGCGACGACTCGCCGGTGGCCAGGTTCCTGGCGTCCAGGGGCGAGGGCCTCCACCACGTCGGCTACCGGGTGGCGGACTGCGCCGCGGCCCTGCAGTCGGTGAAGGACCACGGCGGTCGGGTCATCGACCAGGCGCCGCGGCCGGGCAGCCGGGGCACCACGGTCGCCTTCGTGCACCCGAAGGCGGCGTTCGGCACGCTCATCGAGCTCGTCCAGGAGTAGCGCCGGGCGCCGGCCCGGCCGGCCGACGCTCGGGTTCCGGCGCACGCCGCCGGGCACCGGTCGGCCCGACCCGGCGGGCCGGGCCCGGCTTCGTGCGCAGGCCGGCGGCTCCGGTAGCCTCGTGCCCCATGGACCACCCCATGTCGCAGCGACTGGCCGAGCTCAAGGCCCGCCGGGAGGAGGCCCTGCACGCGGGCTCGCCGCACGCGGTGGAGCGCCAGCACCAGCGGGGCAAGATGACCGCTCGGGAGCGCCTGGAGTACCTCCTCGACGAGGGGTCGTTCCAGGAGCTCGACATGCTGGCCCGGAGCAGGATGGCCGGCCTGTCCGAGGACAAGCGTCCCTACACCGACGGCGTGATCACCGGGTTCGGCACGATCGACGGCCGCCGGGTGTGCCTGTTCAGCCAGGACCCGACGGTGAACGGCGGGTCGCTCGGCGAGGTCTTCGGGGAGAAGATCCACAAGGTCATGGACCTGGCCGCCTCGCTCGGCGTGCCCATGATCGGCCTGAACGACGGCGGCGGCGCCCGCGTGCAGGAGGGGGTCGTCGGCCTCCACTACTACGGGGGCATCTTCCGCCGCAACGTCCAGGCGTCGGGCGTGATCCCGCAGATCAGCGTGATCCTGGGCTCGTGCGCCGGCGGCGCCGTCTACTCCCCGGCCATCACCGACTTCATCTTCATGGTGAACGGCACCAGCCACATGTTCATCACCGGCCCCGACGTGGTGAAGACCGTGACCGGCGAGGAGGTGACGCTCGAGGAGCTGGGCGGGGCCATGAGCCACGCCACCAAGTCGGGCGTGGCCACCTTCGTCGCCCCCGACGAGAAGTCCTGCCTGGACGACGTGCGGGCCCTGCTGTCCTTCCTGCCGGCCAACAACCTGGACGAGCCGCCGACGGCCCTGTGCGAGGACGACCCGGACCGGGGCACGCCCGAGCTGGCGGAGCTCATGCCGGCGTCGCCCAACCAGCCCTACGACATGAAGAAGGTCATCGCGTCGGTGGTCGACGACGGCGACTACTTCGAGTTCCACCCGCACTGGGCGATGAGCATCACGTGCGGGTTCGCCCGCATCGACGGTCGGGTCGTCGGGGTGGTCGGCAACCAGCCCGCCGTCCTGGCCGGCGTGCTGGACATCGACTCGTCGGAGAAGGCCGCCCGCTTCGTCCGCACCTGCGACGCCTTCAACATCCCGCTGGTCACGTTCGTCGACGTCCCCGGCTTCATGCCGGGCACCGACCAGGAGTACGGCGGCATCATCCGCCACGGCGCCAAGCTGCTGTACGCCTTCTGCGAGTCGACGGTGCCCCGGATCCAGGTGATCACCCGCAAGGCGTACGGCGGGGCGTACGTGGTCATGAACTCCAAGTCGATCGGCGCGGACCTGGCCTTCGCCTGGCCGTCGGCGGAGCTGGCCGTCATGGGCCCGCAGGGCGCGGTGGAGATCGTCTACCGGCGCGAGCTGGCCGAGGCCGCCGACCCCCTGGCCCGCCGGGCGGAGCTGGTGGAGGAGTACACCGAGCGCTACGCCAACCCGTACATCGCGGCCGAGCGCGGCTACGTCGACGACGTGATCGACCCGGCCGACACCCGGCGGGTGCTGGTGCGCAGCCTGCGCATGCTCGCCTCCAAGCGCGAGGAGCTGCCGCGGCGCAAGCACGGGAACGTCCCGCTGTGAGCGGCCCGTCGCCGGCCCGCCCGGCCGGCCCCGCCGCCCCGGAGCCGGCGGTCCTGGCCGCCGTGGTGGCCGCCGCCGCGCAGCTGCTGGCCGCCGCC
>JAJZYI010000272.1 GCA_021798135.1 Actinomycetes bacterium
GAGCGCCGCCTTCGCCACCCCCATCCAGTCGTAGCCGGGCCAGGCCACCGAGGCGTCGAAGTCGAGGCCGACCACCGACGACGAGCCGGCCGCCTCGAGCAGCGGCGCCAGCGCGCCGACGAGGGATTTGAGGGAGTAGGCGGAGATCTGGAGCGCGGTGGCGACGTCGGGCCACTGCGCCCGCATGATGCCGCCGCCGAGGCAGTCGGCGGGGGCGAACCCGATGGCGTGCAGCACCCCGTCGACCCGGCCCCAGCGGGTTGCCAGGTCGTCGGCGGCGGCACGGAGCTGCTCCGGCTCCTGCACGTCGATCTCGAGCACGTCGGCCGGCGACGGCAGCTTGCGGGCGGTGCGCCTGGTGAGAGCCAGACCACGGCCGGCACCCGACAGCACGATCTCGGCGCCCTGCTCCTGGGCCAGCCGGGCGGTGGCGAAGGCCAGGGAGGCGTCGGTGAGCACGCCGGTGACGAGGATGCGCTTGCCGTCGAGGAGCCCCATGGGCCGCACGGTAGTGCACGCGCCGGGCACGCGGCCCGGGTGGCGGCCTCGCCGCCGGCTGGGGCGCGCCCGGGCCGGTATGCAAAGGTAGGCGGGTGACCGCCGCCGCCGCCCGCCGTTCCCGAGACGCGCGCCCCGCCGGCGCCGAGCCGCGGGAGGGCTGATGGACGTCGGGATCATCGGGGGCACCGGACCGCTCGGGCGTGGCCTGGCCGTGCGGCTCGCCGCGGCGGGCCACCGGGTGCTGCTCGGCTCGCGCGACGCCGAGCGGGCCGAGGGCATCTGCGCCGAGCTGCGCCAGTCGGCGGGCGGTGCGCTCGCGGCGGGGAGCCTCCGGGGCGTGGCGAACGCCGACGCCGCCCTGCCCGACATGGTCGTGCTGGCCACGCCGTGGGAGGGAGCGCTGGACACGGTGGCGGAGCTCGCCGGGGCGCTCCAGGGCAGCACCGTGGTGTCGGTCGGCAACGCGCTGGTCCGCCACGGGCGCGAGGCCCACGCCGTGGTGCCGCCCCGGGGCTCGGTGGCCGCCATGGTCCAGGCGGCGCTGCCGGGCTCGCGGGTGGTGGCCGCCGGCCAGCACCTGCCGGCGCGCAGCCTCGCCGACCTGAGCCGGCCGTTCGAGGCCGACGTGCTCGTCTGCGCCGACGACGCCGACGCCCGGCAGGACGTGTGCGACCTGCTCTGCACCGTCGACGGCCTGCGGCCGGTGGCGGCCGGGTCGCTGGCCCAGGCCGCCGCCATCGAGGCGTTCACCGCCGTGCTCGTCACGGTCAACATGGGGCACCGGGCGCACAGCACGCTCCACCTCGCCGGCATGACCCTGCCGGTCCACGGCGACGGCAGGCCGTCGGGGGCGGCGGCCGGCGGCGGGAGCGGGCCGGCAGGCGGCACGGGGGCGCCGGCAGGGGGCGGTCGGCGGCCGTGATGCGCCTGTACCACACCGGCCGGGACGAGGTCGTCCCGTTCGACCCGGGGCCGGTGGCGACGCTGTACTCCTGCGGCATCACCCCCTACGACGCCGCCCACCTCGGGCACGCCGCGGTGTACCTGACCTTCGACCTGCTGCACCGGCGCCTGCTCGACCTCGGTCACCGGGTGCGCCTGGTGCGCAACGTGACCGACGTCGACGACGACATCCTGCGCAAGGCGCGCGAGCTCGGCGTCTTCTACCTCGACCTCGCCGCCGAGGAGATGGCCCGCTTCGACGCCACCATGGACACCCTGGGCCTGCTGCCCGCCACGAGCGAGCCGCGGGCGACGTCGGCCATCCCCGACGTGCTGACCCTCGTCGGCGCGCTGCTCGACCGCGGTCTCGCCTACCACGCCGGCGGTGCCGTCTACTTCCACGCGGCCGGCTTCCCCCGCTTCGGCGGCCTGAGCCACCTGGGCCGGCCCGAGATGCTCGCGCTGGCGGCCGAGCGGGGCGGCCACCCCGAGGACCCGAACAAGCGCGACCCGCTCGACTTCGTCCTGTGGCAGCCGTCCGCCCCGGGCGAGCCGTCGTGGGAGTCGCGCTGGGGACCGGGCCGTCCCGGCTGGCACATCGAGTGCTCGGCGCTGGCCATGCGGGAGCTGGGCCCCACCATCGACCTGCACGGTGGGGGGTCGGACCTGATCTTCCCGCACCACGAGTGCGAGATCGCCCAGTCCGAGGCGGTCACCGGGCGCACGTTCGCCCGGCACTGGCTGCACGTGGGGATGGTCCGCCTCGACGGCGTGAAGATGTCGAAGTCGCTCGGCAACCTCGTGTTCGCCGACGCCCTGCTCAAGCAGTGCGAGCCGGCGGTGGTGCGCACCGCGCTGCTCGCCCACCACTACCGGTCCGACTGGGACTGGACGACCGGCGACGTCGACGCCGCGGCCGACCGGGTGGCACGGTGGCGCCGGCACCTTGGCGAGGACGGCACGGTCGCGGACGCGGTGCGCGGCCGGCTGGACGACGACCTCGACGCGCCCGGTGCGCTGGCCGTGCTCGACGAGGCGGCGGCGGGCGGTCGCGGCGTCGGCTCGGGCGCTGCCCTGCTGGGCATCGAGCTGTGACGCCGGCGGCACAGCCAGGCTCGTGCCGCTGACGCCTGAGTGCCGGGCGGTGCCGGTGGCTCCCCGGCGCAGGGCGGTGCCGGAGCCCCTGCTCGTGCCGGAGCCCCCCTGCTTGGCGTTACCCTGTGACCTCCGGGGCCGGCCCGTCCGGCATGGAGGCCCGGCACTCGACGACGGAGGGGAACGATGGCAGGCGAGGTGACGGTCCGGCTTCCCGACGGCACCGAGCGCACGCTCCCGACGGGCGCCACGGCGGCCGACCTGGCGGCGTCGATCGGCAGGCGGCTCGCCGCCGACGCGCTCGCCGCCGAGGTGGACGGCCGGCTGACCGACCTCGCCCGGCCGCTGCCCGACGGCGCCACCGTGTCCATCGTGACGGCCGGCTCGGAGCAGGGCCGGGCGGTGCTGCGGCACTCCACCGCCCACGTGCTCGCCCAGGCGGTCACCGCCCTGTGGCCCGGCGCCGCCTATGCCATCGGGCCGGCGATCGCCGACGGCTTCTACTACGACTTCGACCTCCCCGGCGGCGCACGGTTCAGCGACGCCGACCTGGAGCGGATCGAGGCCGAGATGCGCCGCATCATCGCCGACGACCAGCCGTTCGTGCGCGAGGAGCTCTCGGTCCACGACGGCCTGGCGCTGTTCGAGCACCAGCCGTACAAGCGCGAGATCATCGCCGGGGTGGCGCAGCATGCCGAGCCGGAGCTCGGTGCCGAGGCGGCCGGCGACGTCGCCCCGGGGGCCACGTCGGTCAGCGTGTACCGCAACACCGACGCCTTCGTGGACCTGTGCCTCGGCCCGCACGTGCCGAGCACCGGCCGGCTCGGGCACTTCAAGCTCCAGCGGGTGGCCGGCGCCTACTGGCGCGGCGACGACAAGCGCCCGCAGCTGCAGCGCATCTACGGCACGGCGTGGGAGTCGGCGGCGGCGCTGGCCGAGCACCTCCACCGGCTGGCAGAGGCGGACAAGCGGGACCACCGCGTGCTCGGCGCCCAGCTCGACCTCTTCTCGTTCCCGCCCGAGATCGGCTCGGGGCTGGCGGTGTTCCACCCCAAGGGGGGGCTGGTCCGCCGGCTCATGGAGGACTACTCCCGCCAGCGCCACGAGGCCGGCGGCTACCAGTTCGTCTACAGCCCCCACATCACCAAGGCCGACCTGTTCGAGACCTCGGGCCACCTGGACTGGTTCGCCGACGGGATGTTCCCGCCGATGGAGCTCGACGAGGGGCAGCGGTACTACCTGAAGCCGATGAACTGCCCGTTCCACATCATGATCTTCAAGAGCCGCCAGCGCTCGTACCGCGAGCTGCCGCTGCGCTTCTTCGAGTTCGGGACGGTCTACCGCTACGAGAAGTCCGGCGTGGTCCACGGCCTCACCCGGGTGCGCGGCCTGACCCAGGACGACGCCCACATCTTCTGCACGCGCGAGCAGATGGCCGGCGAGCTGCAGCAGACGCTCACGTTCGTCCTCGACCTGCTGCGCGACTACGGGCTCGACGACTTCTACCTGGAGCTGTCCACCAAGCCTCCCGGCAAGGCGGCGGGGACCGACGAGGAGTGGGAGGAGGCGACCGCCACGCTGCGCACGGTCGCCGAGTCGATGGACCTGGAGCTGGTGCTCGACGAGGGAGGCGGTGCCTTCTACGGCCCGAAGATCTCGGTGCAGGTGCGCGACGCCATCGGCCGGCACTGGCAGCTGTCGACCGTGCAGCTCGACTTCCAGCTGCCCCAGCGCTTCGACATGGAGTACGTCGGTGCCGACAACGCCCGGCACCGGCCGATCATGGTCCACCGGGCGCTGTTCGGGACGGTGGAGCGGTTCTTCGCCATCCTGCTGGAGCACTACGCCGGGGCCATGCCCACCTGGCTGTCGCCGCTGCAGGTGGCGGTGCTGCCGGTGCGCGACGACCACGCCGCCTACGCGCAGCACGTGGCGGCCACGTGCGCGGCCGCCGGCCTGCGGGCCGAGGTCGACCCCGCGACGGAGCCGCTGGGGGCCCGGATCCGCCGCCACCGGCTGCAGAAGGTCCCCTACGTGCTGGTGGTGGGCGACGACGACGTCCCCAGCGGGACGGTCGGCGTGAACCGCCGGGGGACCAAGGACCCGGACAAGGGCGTCCCGCTCGACGCCTTCGTGGCCGCCACGGCGGCAGAGGTCGCCGCGCACGGCCTGCCCGAGCGCGGCGGCGACGTCGCCGTGACCCGATGACGGCCTCCCGGGCCGGCTCGGTCGCCTCGGCTGCGCCCGCCGGGGCACCCGGCGCCG
>JAJZYI010000009.1 GCA_021798135.1 Actinomycetes bacterium
GGGGCCGGGTGGCACAGCCACCGGGGGCCGGGTGACACAGCCACCGGG
Organism: Actinomycetes bacterium; assembly: GCA_021798135.1. Lineage (GTDB taxonomy): Bacteria > Actinomycetota > Acidimicrobiia > Acidimicrobiales > UBA8190 > JAJZYI01. The sequence continues at coordinate 49 of JAJZYI010000009.1, forward strand.
GGCCGGGTGACACAGCCACCGGGGGCCGGGTGGCACAGCCACCGGGGGCCGGGTGGCACAGCCACCGGGGGCCGGGTGACACAGCCACCGGGGGCCGGGTGACACAGCCACCGGGGGCCGGGTGGCATCAGCCACCGGGGGCCGGGTGGCACAGCCACCGGGGGCCGGCGACGGGCGCCGGCCGCGCGCCGGGCAGCCAGTCGGGCCCTCGACCCGCGAGGACCCGGAGCGGCCGCCGCGGCCCGCACGGCTCGTCGGACGCACCGCGCCGTCACGGGGAGCTCGTTCCCGGGAGATGACCGGTGGTGAACGCCGCGGGGGCCTCGAAGGCGGCCCTGCGGGCGGCGCGGCGGAAGGTGGCGAGCATGGCCGGGCCCGCCACCAGGATGCAGGCGACGTTGGTGATGGCCCGGCCGGTGTCCCAGCCGAGCGAGGTCGCCCCGTAGTAGAGGAGGTAGCGGCGGACGTCGACGCCGAACGGCGCGCCGGGGAGGTAGGCGATGGTGCTGTGGGGGTCGACGACGAACGGCCAGAAGGACAGGTTGAGCATGAAGCCGAAGAGGTAGCCGGCGGCGGCACCGTAGGCGGCGAGCAGCAGGAGCTCCAGGCGCCCGCGGGCGGGCGGGAGGAGGCCGGCGACGAGCCCGACCCAGGCGCAGCCGAACATCTGGTAGGGCATCCAGGGCCCTACGCCGCCGGTGACGAGCGCCGAGGTGAAGAGGGTGGTGCAGCCCAGCGCGAAGCCGAACCCGGGGCCGAAGACCCGGCCGGCGACGACCAGGGTGAAGAAGACGGTCTCGATGCCGGCGGTGCCGGCGCCGAGCGGCCGCAGGGCGGCGCCGATGGCGGAGAGGACGCCGAGCATGGCGACCGCCTTGGCGTCGATGCCCCCCTCGGCGATCTCCGAGAACACGACGGCGACGACGAGCACCAGCAGCGCGGCGAACATGAGCGGCGCCATGGCGCCGTCCCCGAACGCGCCCGGGGAGACGACGAAGGGCCAGAGGAACGCGACGAGCCCGACGAAGGAGGCCATGGCCACCACGGGCCGGGACCGACGGCCGAGCCGGATGGCGACCGCCCGGGTCGTGCCAGCGCGGGTCGCGCCCTGCACCGCCGTCCGGGCCCGGGTCACGGCGCCGCCCGGTCGAGGGCGTCGGCGACCTCGTCGACGGTGAGGTACCCGAGCGGGGCCAGGATCTTCGCCACCTGGGGCGCGTAGGCGGGCGAGGCGGTCAGGACGGCGGAGGTGGGGCCGTCGGCCACGAGGTCCCCGGCGGCCATGACGAGGACCCGGTCGGCGACGGACGCCGAGAACTCGACGTCGTGGGTGGCGAGGACGACGGACCGGCCTTCGGCGGCCAGCCGCTCCACGATGCCCCTCAGGATCTGCTTGGCGTGGTAGTCGAGCCCCCGGGTGGGCTCGTCCAGCAGGACGACGGGCGGTGCGGCGGTGAGCTGGACGGCGAGCACGAGAGCGAGGCGCTGGCCCTCGGAGAGGTCGCGGGGGTGGGCGCCGGGATCGATCCCCGGTGCGAGGCGGGAGAGCAGCTCGGCTGCACCCGTGGGCGCCTCGGCGTCCTGCGCCCGGGAACGGCACGCTTCGCGGTCCGCCTGCTGGCACTCCTGTGCCACGGTGTCGAGGTAGAGCAGGTCGGCCGGGGTCTGGGGGACGAGGCCGACGAGCCGGCGGGCCCGGGCGGGCGGCACCGACGCCGGGTCGGTGCCCGCCGCCCCGTCGGAGCCGGCCACGGTGACGGTGCCGGCCTGGCGGGGACCGGAACCCTGCAGGGCCCACAGCAGCGAGGACTTGCCGGACCCGTTGCGGCCCATGAGGGCGGTCACCTGCCCACCGGCCAGGTCGAGGTCGACGCCCCGGACCGCCACGACGGGGCCGTGGCGCACGACGACGTCGCGAGCCCGCAGCACCGCGGAGTCCGAGGTCCGGCTCGGGTCACGGCGGGCCGCGGGCGGGGGCACCAGGGCGATCCGGTCCCGCAGCTCGCCCGCCCTGCGGCGGGCGTCGCGCACCGACAGGGGGAGCGGGTCCCAGCCGGCGAGCCGGCCCAGGTCGACCACCGGTGGAGCCACCGCGCTGGTGGCGAGCACGGCGTGCGGCGGGCCGTCGGTGACCGTCCCGTCCCGGTGCACCTCGACGAGCCGGTCGGCGTACTGCACGACCCGCTCCAGGCGGTGCTCGGCCAGCACCACGGTCACGCCGAGGTCGTGGACCAGCCGGGTGACGGTGGCGAGGACCTCCTCTGCGGCGGTCGGGTCGAGCGCCGAGGTGGGCTCGTCCAGGACCAGCACGCGGGGATGGGCGGTGAGGACCGAGCCGATCGCCACCCGCTGCTGCTGGCCGCCCGACAGCTCGTGGAGGGGACGGTCCCGAAGGTCGGCGATGCCGAGCAGGTCGAGGGTCTCCTCCACCCGCTTGCGCATCACGTCCGGGGGCACGGCGAGCTGCTCCATGGCGTACGCCAGCTCCTCCTCGACGGTGTCGGTGACGAACCCGGCAAGGGGGTCCTGGCCGACGACGCCGACCACGTCGGCCAGCTCGCGTGGCGGGTGGGTGCGCGTGTCGCGGCCGTCCACGACGACGCGACCGGCGAGGGTGCCGCCGGTGAAGTGGGGCACCAGCCCGTTGACCGCTCCGAGCAGGGTGGACTTGCCCACCCCGGTCGGACCGACCACCAGGACCAGCTCGCCCTCGTCGATCCGCACGTCCACGTCGCGCAGGACCGGGGCGGCAGCGCCGGCGTAGGTCACGCTCACGTGCTCGAAGCGGATCATGCCGGCTCCCCGAGGCGGCCCGCCCGCGTCTCGAGCGGGCCGCGAACCCAGCCGTGGCTCGGCCCGGGCACGGTGGCAGGCCCGCCGACCGCGGCACGGGCCGGCGGCGGGGCGGCCAGCGCAGCGAGCGCCGCGACCCCGATGGCCAGCGCCGGCACCAGCGGCAGCGACGGCCAGGCCAACGGGAAGGTCGAGGGGTTCAGACCGGCGGCGGGAGCACCGAGCCCTGACAGGAAGACGAGGAGGGGCACCAGGCCGCAGAGGGCGACCGCCCACTCCGGTGCCGCCCAGGGGTCGGGCCGGTAGCGGCTGCGCCGCACCCGCCGCCCGCCGACGAGCAGGCCGGCGACGCAGAGCGCCGATCCCCCCGCCAGGGCGGGCAGCCCCAGCATGGCCGGCGTCGACGCCCCGAGCAGCCCGTAGACCCCGAGGCACAGCCCGCACATGCCGGTGACCATCAGCCCACCGGTGAGGCGCCGCGCCCGTCTCGACACGCTGCCGGTGCGGCCGTACCCGCGCGAGTCCATGGCCGCCGCCAGACGCAGCGATCGGTCCAGGGCGTCCTGGAGCACCGGGACGGCCACCTCGCGCAGGGCGTGGACACCGGCGCCGGACCCGCCGCGCAGCTTGCGGGCCCGGCGCACCCGCTGGACGCTCTCGACGAGCTGGGGCGCCACGGTCAGCGAGACGACCACGGCGACGCCCAGCTCGTAGAGGGCGCCGGGGAGGACCCGGAGCGCCCGCTTCGGGTTTGCCAGGGCGTTGGCCGCCCCGATGCAGCACAGCAGGCAGCCCAGCGTCATCCCGCCGTACAGGGCCGAGAGCGTGCCCTCCGCCGTGACGGGGCCGCCCAGCTGGACCCCGGCCGCCCAGGACGGCAGGGGCACCCGGGGCAGGCTGAACCACACGTGCATGGTCGCGACGTTCACGTCCCCGCCGAGCACGGACCGGAACGCCACCCGGATGGCCACCACGGCCAGGGCGAGGAGCAGGTAGTACCTGAAGGCTCGAGCCCACGGCGCCCCGCCCCGCCGCCTGGCGACCACGAACCCCAGCACGGCCACCACCAGCGCCAGCAGCACGGGGTTGGTGGTCCGGCTCACGGCGACGGCCAGGCCCAGCGCCCAGGTCCACCACGACAGCGGGTGGAGCGCGCGGGGCACCCGGCGGGCGTCGACCAGGTGCCGGCGGGCGGGCGTCGGCACGGCTCAGCCGGTCCGCCGGCGTCGCCAGGCCACGATCCCCCCTGCCCCGCCGAGGACGGCGACCGCCACCAGCCCGACGATGGACGCCAGCGGGGGACCCGGCGAGCCTGGACGCGAGCTGGGGGAACCGGCGGGAGACGCCACGATCCGGAAGCTGGGAGCCGGTCGCCGGCCCGAGGAGACCGGTACGGCGCCGTGGTCCCGGCCCTGGCCGGTCCCCGCCGGCGCCGGCGCGGGCGCCGACACGGTGTGGCCCGCCGTGCCCGGGTTCGCCGCGGTGGCGCCGGCCGGCCCCGTGGAACCGGCCGCCCCCGTGGTACCGGCCGCCCCTGTGGAGCCAGCCGCCGCGGTGGCGGGCGCCGAGCCGGTCCCGCCGGCACGGGCCGTCTGGGCGCTGGGGGAGGAGGTGGCCGGGGCCGCCCCTGGTGCGGACCCGGCAGCGCTCTGCGAGCCCGGCGGCGCGCCGGCCGACGACGTGGCCTGCGCGGGGGTGATCGACCCCGAGCCGCCGGACCGGGCGGCGGCCCGCACCTGGTCTGGGGAGAAGGGCGGCTGGCCCGTGGTCCCGGACACGCTGGCCGCGCCGAAGGTCCACGCGTCGATGCTGCCGGGTGGAGGCCGGTAGCTCATCACGCCCTGCTGGCTGTAGCTCCACGTGTCCTGGCCCGCGTCGGCGTGCCAGTACGACCAGTACGCCGACACCGGCGGGGTGTTCACGCACGGGTCCTCCGACGGTGTCGGCTCGAAGCTCCCGGCCCCCTCGGTTGCCAGCCCGATACGGCAGACGAACGCCGGACCTTCCTCCTGGGTGCCCGCCGTGATGAACCCCGCGGCCGCCAGGGCGGTGTAGCCCGTGCCCGACGACGGCGCGCAGCCGAGGTCCGTGGGTCCGCCCCAGTGCCCGAAGTCCACCACGACCAGCACCCCTGCCGAGCTCGAGCACGTGCCGATCGGGTCGGCTGCCGCCGGGGCGGCGGGCCCGAGGCCGAGCATCCCGCCGGCGCCGCCGACCGCCAGGCCGGCTGCGCCCACCAGCGCGCCGAGCACCCGTCCCCGGCGCGGCACGCGACGCCCGGCGGCGCGAGCCGGCCGTCCCCCGGACCCGGCCACCCCACGGCGCTGCACCGTGTCCGCCGATCCCGGTGACCACCGCGGCCGTCGACCGCATCCGGCCACCCCGGAGCCCAGCACGGTCTCAGCCGATCCCGGTGACCACGGCGGCCGGACGGCCAGCGGCCGGGCCGCCCGGGACGGTGTTCGCGCCACCGAGGTACGGCGCGCCCCCACCGGCGTAGACGGCGCCGTCGGCGGCGACCTCCCAGTAACCCGAGCCGGTGGCGGCGATGCCGGCGACGGGGGAGCCACCGGTGTCCGGGCCGGGGTCGACCACCGGTCCTGCCGTCCCGGCGACGCCGCAGCCGTACACGGTGCCGTCGGCCGCGACCTCCCAGTAGCCGGAGCCGTCGGGTGCCGCGGCGACGCCCACGATCGTGCCGTGCAGCCCGCCGGCGACGGCGTTCGCACCGCCGAGGTACGGCACGCCGAAGGCGTAGACGGCGCCGTCGGCCGCGACCTCCCAGTAGCCGGAGCCGTCGGGTGCCGCGGCGACGCCCACGATGGCGCCGTGCAGCCCGCCGGCGACGGCGTTCGCACCGCCGAGGTACGGGGCGCCGTAGGCGTAGACGGCGCCGTCGGCCGCGACCTCCCAGTAGCCGCCGGTCTTCGCGTCGACGGCCACGCCCGTGATCGCAGCGGCAGGGCCGCCCGGGAGCGTGTTCGCGCCGCCGTCGTACGGCCTGCCGTACGCGTAGACGGCCCCGTCGCGGGCGGCGAGGACGTAGCCGGCGACCGGAGGCTGCTGCCCGCCCGTGGCCTGCGTGGGCGGCCCGCTGGCGGGCTTGGAGGTCGGCGGGGTGGCGACGTCGAGGGCCTGCGGCTGGGACCGGGACGCCGCCCACGAGCTGCCACCCGGATAGGAGGCGGTGACGCTGTAGGTCCCCACGGGGAGCTGCGACGGGGCGGGCCGGCAGGTGCCGGTGCCGCCGGCGAGCGTGACGGTGCAGATCGTGGAGCCGGCGGCCTCCACGGTGGCGGTACCGGTCGGCGTGCCCGACGGCGACGCCACCGTGACGGTGAACGTGACGGCCTGCTCGGCGCCTGCGGTGGCCGTCGACGGCGACACCACCAGGCTGGTGGTGGTGCCCGCCGGGCCGACGGGTTCGACGGTCACGGGGGCGGCGGGGGCACCCCACGGGAAGGCCAGCCCCGCCAGCGCGGGGACGGCCTGGTAGGTGGCGAGGACGTCGCCGGGAGCCGGGGCCGGCGGGAAGTAGAAGGCCCCTGCGTCGCTGCCGGAGGTGAGCTGGAAGGACAGGAGCGCCGAGACCGGGTTCGCCGAGCCCTTCACGAAGGTGCTGCCGGTGGGCGACTCGCCCAGGGCGATCAGCGCCTGGACGACCAGGGCGGTGGAATCAGGGTCGGTCGAGCCCGGCGTGGCCGCCGTGCTCGGGAAGTAGGACCAGCCGGCGTCGGCGTCCTGCCCGTTCGACAGGAACGCCAGCGCCTTGGAGGCCACCGCCGAGGTCGACGCCCCCTGCGCCGCCAGGCCCTGCAGCGCCAGCGACGTCGAGTTGGTGTCGGGCCCCCCGTAGCTCGCCGGCGTGCCGTCGCAGGGGTTCTGCGCGTTGTCCGGGGTGGTCCACCCCCCGTCGGGGCACTGCTCGGCCACCAGCCAGCCGATCGCCGCAGCGGTCTGCGGGGTGCCCTTCACGCCGGCCGCCGCCAAGGCGGCCAGGGCCAGCCCCTGGTCGTAGTTGCCGGCCAGGTAGTTCGCCACCTGCGACTCGGTCCCGAACAGGCCTGCGTCCGGCCCGCTGGTCTGCTCCGTGGCCAGCAGCCGCGCCACCAGGTCGGTCCCGCCGAAGGCCCGCGGGTTGACGCCGAACGCCTCGGCGTCGAGGATCAGCGACGCCAGCTGCCCGGGGGCGTCGGCCCCACCCTGCACGACGTAGGCGTCGACGTTGCCCTCCAGGTACGCCAGGGCACGCTGGGCGGCAGCCGGGTCCACCCTGGCGGCGGACAGGGCGAGCACCGTCCAGGCGGTCGAGGACAGGCTCGGCGTGGTCGCACCGGAGGACGAGGGGACGAACCCCTGGGCGTTGACCTGGCTCGCCAGCCAGTGGCCCGCCTGCTCTGCGGCGACGGCCTGCGGCAGTGCCGGCAGGGCCGTCGCCGCGTGCGCCGAGCCGGTCAGGGAGAGCACCGAGCAGGCAGCCAGCGATGCTGCTGCGGCCAGACGGCGGGGGACGGACATCGGATCTCGCTTTCCGGGCGGGCGGCCCAGGAACCCCGTCCCCGAGCGGGAAGGAGATCACCGAGCCCCGGTCCATGTGTCTCGACATGTGGGAACTCGACCACCACGCAGGACTCCCGGCTCGCGGCTCGCACGGAGCTCACCGCCTACGGTTGCGGACCAGCGCCGGCGTTCGACCGGCTTTCCCCGCGTCGTGGGTACGTCTCGAAACGTCACGTGTCTCCGGCACGGGCCGTGCCGGCATGCGCCACGTCGTCGCTCGGCCGGGTCGCGCGCCGGGCCGAGCGGAGGTCCGCCTTCGGGGCACGCGCTGCCGATCGGCCACGCACCTCGAGCGGACGCTCTCCGGCCTCGTCGACGCGCCGCCTGCCGGCTGCCGCGCTCGCGCACGGACGAGCTGCACGTGGCGAGAGTGGGTGTGGTTCATCCTCCTGGGGTCTGGAGGACGAAGAGAGCCCTTGCGGCCCTGTCCGGCGCCGCGCGAACCGCCCTTCATCCGAGGACTGGCATTCGTGGTGCAGACCGACCCAGGCGACCGGGCTCGCCGCCTCGTGGGCGGACGACCGTTGCGGGACAGCGCCGGGATCTCACCGGACTTCGCTGGAGCGGCTGCGGTCCCCGACCCGTGTGGACCGGGGACGAGCGTCAAGGTACGGGCGGCGCCAGCCGACTGTCAAGCTCCGGGTGCTCCCAGCGTGCCGCAGCCGGCCAGGGCCCAGGCGAGCAGGGCGGCACGATGGCGCCAGGGGACCGACCGGCACGTGCCGCGACGGGACCGACCGCAGCGGTGGATGCCCTGCCCCGTGCCCAGCGGGGAGCAGCCCCTACACTGTTCACCTGATGAATGGTTCACCTGCCACCCGACGGCCGCACGCGGCCTCCGCCAAGCGGCGCACGCGGACCAGCCGGGCACCGCTGCTGCGGCGCCTGCTCGACCTGGCCCCGGCCGTGCGGCGGGCGTTCGAGGTCCGGCTGGACGCCGAGCACCGGGACCTGTGGCGCTCGCTGACCGCCCACCAGCTCGAGGCGCTGGCCGCGCTCAGCGACGGCCCGATCCCCATGCGAGCCCTGTGCGATCGCCTGGAGATCAGCGAGAGCGCCGGCACCGCCCTGGTCGACCGCCTGGCCGCCCGCGAGCTGGTCGAGCGGAGGGCGGACCCGGCCGACCGCCGTGTGGTCCGCATCGCGGCGAGCGACGCCGCCCGGGAGATGGTCGACCAGTACCGCGAGCTCAAGCAGCGCCGGCTGGCGGCGCTGCTGGCCGACCTCCCGACCGAGGACCTGGCCACCCTGGTCCGCATCTACGAGGCGGTGCTCGCCGGCCAGGAGAGGCAGCGGTGAGCCAGGCCTCAGCGCCGGCACCGGCTGGCGACGCCCGCCCCGGCGGCCGCGACACCGCCCGCCCCGGCGCCCGCGACACCGCCCGCCCCGGCGACCGCGACACCGCCCGCCCCGGCGGCCGCGACACCGCCCGCCCCGGCGACCGCGACACCGCCCGCCCCGGCGACCGCTACAAGTGGTCGGCCCTGTTCAACACCACGTTGGGCGTGCTGCTCGTCGCGATCAACGAGTCGATCCTCATCATCGCCCTGCCCGACATCTTCCACGGCATCCAGCTCGACCCCCTGGTGCCCGGCAACTCCTTCTACCTGCTGTGGATCCTGCTCGGGTTCATGCTGGTGACGGCGGTGCTGGTCGTGACCCTGGGCCGCATCGGCGACATCTACGGGCGCGTCCGCATGTACAACCTCGGCTTCGCCGTGTTCACCGTCTTCTCGGTCCTGCTGTCGGTGAACTGGCTGCACGGCACGGCGGCGGCGGCCTTCATCGTGGGCATGCGCATCGGGCAGGGAGTGGGAGGGTCGTTCCTGTTCGCCAACTCGGCCGCCATCCTCACCGATGCCTTCCCGGAGGACCAGCGAGGCCTGGCGCTCGGGATCAACAACGTCGCCGCCATCGCCGGCATGTTCATCGGCCTGGTCGTGGGCGGCGTCCTCGCGCCGCTGGACTGGCGGCTCGTCTTCGTCGTGTCGGCGCCCTTCGGCGTCCTGGGGACGGCCTGGGCCTACCTGAAGCTCCGGGACAACGGCGTGCGCAGCCCCGCCCGCATCGACTGGTGGGGCAACGTCCTGTTCGCCGTCGGGCTCACGCTGGTCCTGGTGGGCATCACCTACGGCATCCAGCCCTACGGCACCTCGGCCATGGGATGGGCCAGCCCCAGGGTCATCAGCGAGCTGGCCGGCGGCGTCGCCCTGCTGGGCGCCTTCGCCGTGGTGGAGACCAGGGTGGCGGCGCCGATGTTCCGCCTCCAGCTGTTCCGCATCCGGGCGTTCCTGGCGGGCAACGTCGCCTCGCTCCTTGCGGCCATCGGCCGGGGCGGCCTCATGTTCATGTTCGTCATGTGGCTGCAGGGGATCTGGCTACCCCTGCACGGCGTCAGCTTCGCCGACACCCCCCTGTGGGCCGGCATCTACATGCTCCCCATGACGGGAGGGTTCCTCGTCGCCGGCCCGATCTCCGGCGTGCTCTCGGACCGCTACGGCGCCCGCCCCTTCGCCACGACCGGCATGGTGGTCGCCGCCCTGACCTTCGTCGGCTTCCTCTTCCTGCCGATCGACTTCCCCTACGCCCCCTTCGCCGCGCTCATGGGTGTGAACGGCCTGGCCATGGGGCTCTTCGCCTCGCCGAACCGGGCGGCGATCATGAACAGCCTGCCGCCCGACCAGCGCGGCACCGGGGCCGGCATGTCGGCGGTGTTCCAGAACGCCGCCATGGTGCTGTCCATGGGCATCTTCTTCACCCTGATGATCTCGGGCATCGCCTCGGTCCTGCCCCGGACCCTGTACCGGGGCCTGGTGGCCCAGCACGTGCCAGCGGCCACCGCCGCCGCGGTGGCACACCTGCCCCCGATCACCAGCCTGTTCGCCTCGCTGCTGGGGTACAACCCCATGGGCCAGCTGCTCGGTCCGTCGGTGCTGGCCCACCTCCCGGCCCACTCGGCCCACGTGCTGGCCGGACGGAGCTTCTTCCCGACGCTGCTCGCCACGCCGTTCTCCGACGGGCTGACCCTGGCCTTCACGTTCGGGGCGGTCGCCTGCGCCCTGGCCGCCCTCGCCTCCGTGCTCCGGGGGCAGAGGTACGTGCACGCCCCCGCGACGGCTGCCGGGCGCGCCGACGCCACTGGCGCCACCGACGGCGGCCCGACGCCGCAGCGCAGCCACGGGGCGGTCGGGACCGGGGTCAGCCCGGGCGGTCGCCGCCGCCCCCGGGGGCGTCCCGGAAAGCGGCGAAGGCGTCGGCCAGCACGCGCAGTTCCTCCAGGTGCAGGGCCGTGAGCTCCTGCAGCGCGACCCGTCCCCGGTCCTGCAGCCGGACCCGCACCACCCGCCGGTCGTCGGCGTCCGCGACGCGAGCGACCAGTCCGGCGGCCTCGGCCCGGTCGACGAGGCCGACCGCCGAGTGGTGCCGCAGCTGCAGGTGCTCGGCGACGTCCCCGATGGTGGGTGCCTCGGGGCCCGGGTGCCCGCGGACGGCCAGCAGCAGCTGGTGCTGGGCGGGCGTGAGCCCAGCCGCCTTCGCCTGGCGGGCGCTCCAGGCGAGGAAGCGGCGCAGGCCGTCGCGCACGGCGAGGATGTCGCGATAGGCCTGGTCGTCGAAGACCTCGGCGCGTCCCGGTGCCGATCGGTGCCCGGGTCCCGCTGCGCGGCGCTGTGGGTTCACGCCGGCGCCTCCTCGTCTCCGTCGCCGGCCCCGAATCCCTCGTCACGCCGGCGGCCCCCGTCGTCCCCGTCGCCGGCCCCGAACCCCGCATCCCGCTGGTGCCGGTCCGCGTCGCCGTCCGCCGCGAGCCCGTCACCGCTCAGGCACCGTGCCTCGTCCTCCCCACCGGCTTCCTCGACCCGCCGGACCGACCCGTTGCGGCCGCCGCGCCAGAGGGTGGCGGGCTGGGGGACGGCGTCGGCCAGCCGGCGGGCCACGGCCAGCTCGATGGCAGTGCGGTCCAGCAGGCCGACTGCCCGCCCCCCTTCCTCCACGACGATCCGGTCGGCCGTGCCGGCGAGGAGCAGGACCACGGCGTCACGCAGGTGCGCCGTGCTGGGGACCCGCGGCAGGGATGGGTCGAGGCCGTCGTCGGGGAGCGGGTCCATCACCTGCCCGGCAACGCTGGCACGGAAGGGGTCCACCTCCGCGTCGAGCTCCACCCGCAGCCCGCGCCGCACCAGCTTGTCGGTCATGATCCGCTGGTCGAGGACCTGGTGTGCCACGAGCTCGGCGACGGCCACGGCGATGAGCATCGGGACCACCAGGTGGTAGGCGCCCGTCACCTCCACCGCGAAGATCGTCCCCGTCAGCAGGGCGCGCGACGCCGCGCCGAAGGTGGCGCCCATGGCGACCAGGGCGAAGGCGGCGGGCTGCACGTGCAGCGCCGGGAACGCATGGGCGAAGCCGATCCCGACCATGTCGCCCATGGTGGCGCCGATGAGGAAGATGGGCGCCAGCGTGCCCCCCGACGTGTTCGACGCCAGGGCGATCCACCACGAGAAGAGCTTGGCGGCGAAGAGCACCGCGGCAGCGCCGAGCAGGAACCGGCCGTTGACGGCGTCCGTGATGGCCCAGTAGCCGACCGACAGCGACCCCGGCACGGCCAGGCCGATGCAGGCGAAGGCCACCGCGCCGACCAGCGGGTGCGCGAAGCCCGGCAGACGGGATCGATCGAACAGCGCCTCCACGGTGAACAGGCCCTTGTTCAGCACGACGGCCAGCACGCCGGCCGCCACGCCCAGGACGACGAACAGCGGGAGCTCGGCGCCGGACACCGCCCTCACGCCGGCGGCGGCGAACAGGGCGTGGGGGCCGAGCAGCTCGGTGTGGATCTCGGTGGCGATGCCCGTGGCCAGGGCCAGGGGCAGCAGGGCGCGCAGGGAGCGCTCGGCGAGCAGCAGCTCGAAGGCCAGGACCACGGCGGCCACCGGGGTGGCGAACACCCCCGCCATCCCGGCGGCAGCGCCGGTGGCCAGCATGATGCGACGCTCGGCCGGTGAGACCCGAAGCAGCTGGCCGAGCAACGAGCCCGTCGCGCCCCCGGTGACGATGATGGGCCCCTCGGCGCCGAAGGGGCCGCCGGTCCCCATGGCGATGGCGGCCGACAGCGGCTTCGCCAGCAGGACCCGGGGCGCGATGCGGCTCTCGCTCAGCACCATGGCCTCGAGCGACTCGGGTATCCCGTGCCCCTTGATGACCGGCACCCACAAGGCGAGGAGCGCGACCACCAGCGCGCCGCCCAGCGCCACCCCGACCAGCGCCGGGCCCGGGTGGTAGTGGGACAGGTCCGGCAGGGCGAACCCGACCCGGTGGAGCAGTGCCAGGTTGCTGATGAGGCCCACCAGCCGGACCACCACGAAGGCGGCGATACCGCCCACGAGGCCCAGGAGCACGCCGGTCGCCGCCAGCAGCGCCATGCGGCCCGGTGGCTCGCCGAGGCTCACCTCGTGCGCGCGGGGACGCAGGCGAGGTGGCCACCGGCGGGGCATGCCGACATCATATCGTGCTGCGATCTATCTCCACCGAACGGGCGCACGGGTGCACGGACGCAGGAGCAGCCGGGGCGGCGACCGCCCAGCCGCGTGACCGTCGGGGTCTTGCCTGCGCGCTCGCCTCAGCGCACCCCTGGGACGTCCAGCCGGCTTCGGATGGACGGGGCACCACCGGCCGTCATCGGGCAGAAGGGCCCGCGTGCCGCGAGGAGCGAGCGGCGGAGCGCCCTTCGCCGTTGCCGATCCGGACGCGGCATGGCCCAGCGGGCCCCGGGGCACTCAGTCAGAGCGTGCGCAACCCGGGGCGAGCGCACACCCCGGACGATGGCCCTCACCGCTCACGGCGCCGCACTCCGGACACACCAGGTGGACCCAGCAGGCAGCCTCGCCGCCTTCCGCGTCAGCAGCATCGCCGCCTTCGGCGTCAGCAGCGTCGCCGCCTGCCTCGCCAGCATCTCGGGCGGGTGCCGGTCGGTCGGTCTCCGCCATCGATCCGCACCGGCCTTCAGGCGGGGATGCGGTCCGGGCCCTCGCGGCGCACCACCAGGCGGCAGCCTGCACGGTGGGGGTCCCTGGCGACCAGCCGCTCGACCCCCACGCCGCCAACGCCCTCAGCGAGTCCCTCCACCAGGCCGCGATGCAGCTGGCAGATCGTCTCCGGATCGGTCTCCGCCACGTCGGCGAACGGGCACCGCCCGAGGACGATCTCCACCCGCCGTCCCTTGTCGATCCTGGTCGGGCGGAACCCCCGCCGCCGCATCTCCGCTTCGAGCAGGTCGACGCCGTCGTCAGCGACCGCTCCAGCGTCCACCAGCTCCGCGGCCAGGCGGTGCCCTTCCTGCCGGCCGACCTGGCGAGGCTCCTGCCTGCGCCGGACCGCACTGGCGAGCAGGCTCGCGAGCCACGAGTACGCGCCCGTCGCTCCCCACCGGTCGGAGACCTCGGGGTGCAGGCGGTACAGCAGGCGGGGACGGCCTGGCCGGGAGCGCTCCTCGACCTCCTCCACGACCAGGGCCGCGTCCTTCAAGACGGCGAGGTGCTGGCGCACGGCGTTGTGGTTGAGCTGCACGAATTCGGTCAGCTCGGCGACACCGACCGGGTGCTCGGCTTCGGCGATGTAGCGGAAGATCCTGTGGCGCGTCGGGTCGCCCAGGGCCCGTGCTTCCTGCTGCAACGAATCATCCAGGGCCATCGCTCCTCCTCACTAGTTCTAGCCTACACGGGAGTAAACACCTCCGGCCGCGCCCGCGTCGGGGGCACGGCGGCCGCCTCGGCAGGCGGCCGCCGAGGGTCCACGACCGGCCGGCAGGACGTACCGCTCCAGCAGCGCGCCTGCCTGCCCACCCACCAGGGTGGCGCGGACCGCCAAGCAGGTCGCCATCGGCTGCGCCGTGCCGTCGTGGCGCCTGCGACGTCGTCGGGCGACGTCATCCGGCGAGGACGACGCCCATGACGAGTGCCACCACGGACGCGCCGCCAGCGACGGCACCCCAGACGGCCAGCCCCAGGCGGGAACGGGCCCGGCCGTGCAGCCACGCGCCGAGCCCGGCGAGGAGCACCACGGTGATCTTGGCCCCGAGCACCGCCTGCCACGCCGAGCCCTGACCTCGGTCCACAGCGGCGACGTTCCAGACGCCGGTGACGAGCAGGACGGCGTAGGCGGGCCAGCTCAGCCGGCTGAACGCCCGGGCGATGCGACGCGGAGCGTCCTCCCCGAGCTGCCTGGCCGTCGGGACGAGCCCGACCACGGTGAGCTGGCCGCCGACCCAGACCGTCGCGGCCAGCACGTGCAGCGACAGGCGCACCGCGTCGGCGGCGGGGGCGAGCTGAGCGAGGATCATCGCCGCACCGCCGTCACGCGGCGCGTGGGGAGCGGGGCTCCTCGGCCAGGGGGTCGCCGCGGGCGGCCCGAGAGCGCCCCGAGGACCCGCCTGGCACCGGGCAGCCATGGAGCACCTACCGGCTCGCCCTCTGGCCGGGTCCGGTGCCGGAGCCGTTCCCGGTGCCGCCGGTGTCACCGGCGGGCGGCTCGGCCTCCACCGGTCCGGCAGCCTCCGCCGCGCCGGCCGCCGACGCAACGGTGGCGTCCGCTCGACGTCCGCCGTCCGGTGGTCCGGCCATGGTGACGGTCCCCGCGGCGAGCATGCGGACCGGGACGACGGAGAGGTTGGCCGCGACCACCAGGCCCGTCGCCGCCAGGAGCGCACCCCCGATGGCAGTGGCCACCGGGAACGATCCCGCCAGGCCCGTGCCGAGCGCGGCGATGCCCGCGGTGACCAGCCCGTAGGTCGCCCCCGCCGTGGGGTGGTCGTACAGGTCGCCGAACATGAGCGGCCTGCCCCCGGGACCCTGGTCGATCCCCCGTGACCGCAGCGCCGACCAGACGACGAAGGGCACCACCTTGTGCGCATGGCCGACCAGCGCCTCGAGCAGCCAGCCACCGAAGGCCGCCATCGCACCGGCGGCGAGCGCCATGCCGGCGCGGTGGTCGGCGGGCACGGTCAGGGCGGCGGCCAGGGCAAGCCCTGCGCCGGCGACGAGCCAGCTCGCCGACGTCAGGACGAACACGAGGTGCAGGTCCGCCCGGCGCTGGCGGTGGCGCACGTGCGCGCCGAGCGACACCAGGTGCGCGGCCAGCCCCGCGGCCGCGATGCCGGCGCCTGGCCATGCCAGCTGGGGGATGCCCCACCCGAGACCGGGGGTCAGCAGGGCCACCCCGCCTGCCACGCCCCAGACGGCCAGCCTGCCCGCCAGGTGGCGACCGGGGACGTGGGCGAGCATGAACATGGGCCACAGCTTCTCCGCCACCCCGATGTAGGTGACCCCGAGCCATCCGAAGAGGCCTAGGACGCCCATGGCCAGGTCGACGTGGCCTGCCAGGTCGAACCAGGTGCCCTGGCGGTCCGCCACGAAGGCCGTGCCGAGGTAGCCGGTGAGCAGCGCACCGGCGACGCCGACCCGCAGCGCGGTCACCGGCGTGCCCTTCCCTCGCACGGCAACAGGCCCGGCCAGGTTCACCGCCAGGAGCACCACGGCCGTCCCGGCCAGCGCGCCGCTCACCGCCGTGACGGCCACCTGCTCGGTGGCGACGCCGAGCGGCAGCAGCCACGACGCGCCCAGCCAGGCGAGGAACGTGGCTCGGGCGAGGCCGACCGACCGCAGCGACCTGCCGGAGATGACCGGGGCGAACTGGTGGGTGGCGCCCATCACCCCCATGGCCAGCGTCGCCAGCACGCCGAAGTGGACCGCGACGACCACGGGGTCGGCGGTCGGGTCGCCCGCGGCGCGCGCCCAGATCCACGCCCCGCCGCACGCGACCAGACCGAGGGCGGCGGCGGCCAGGAAGGAGAGCGACACCGCAGGCGGAGGGACGGCCACCGGCAGCCCTGGCGGCCGGCCCTCCCACGTTCCGGCCGCTGCCGGAGAAGCAGTAGTTCTATGCTCCACGTGAACAACCTACCTCGCCGGCGTCCCATCCGCCAGGGAGGCGGTCGAGCGCCGGATGCTAACTTCTAGCCAGTCGGTGAAGTACTGGATCCACGCCGACGGGCGCCCGGACCGGAGACGAGGGGTAGGAGACCGAGATGGCCACAGTCGATGCCAGGCCGATCATCGCTGCCGGAGGCGAACCGTTCGACACGATCATGGCGGCCGTCACGTCGCTGGCGCCCGACGAGGAGCTGGTGGTGCTGGCGCCGTTCGAGCCCGTCCCGCTCGAGGGCGTGCTGTCCTCGCAGGGCTTCTCCTACACCGTCACCGATCTCGGCGGCGGGGACTGGCAGGTCACCTTCCGCCGCGCGCCATGACCGGCGCCGAGCCCGCCGTGACGCCATCCCCGGCAGGCGCCGGCCCGGCGGGGGAGGGGGGTGGTGCTGGACCACGGCGGTGCTGGACCACGGCGGTGCTGGACCACGGCGGTGCTGGACCACGGCGGGCGGAGCACGACGCGGCCTGCAGCTCGGGCTGGTGCTCGGCGCTCGGCGCTCGGCGCCCCATTCCGGGCGCGTGGGTTGCCCGAGGCCGGTGCTGCCCCCTATCGGCTGGACTTCCCACCCTGTCGCAGCGCCGCGAGGTAGCCGCGCAGGGTCGCCGCGGTGCGCTCGGAGGCCCAGATGTCCAGCACCTCGGGACCGTCAGCCGGCCAGGCGGCGGCGATGCGCTCGTGGACCGGACGGTGGAGCTGGCGCTTGGCGAGGGCGTAGACGTCGGGCGGGGCGGCGCAGAGACCCTCGGCGCGGCGCAGTGCCGCAGGCAGCAGGTGCTCGGGCTCGACGATCTCGTGCACCAGGCCGATCGACCTGGCTGCGTCGGGAGCCAGCCTGCCGGCCCCGAGCACCATCCCGTCCAGCGCCGGGCCGACCGCATGGCGCATGACCTCCATCGCCACCGTAGGGAAGGGCACCCCCGCGGCGAGCTCGGTGAGCCCGATGGTACCGCTCGACATCAGCCGGACGTCGCAGGCGGCCGCCAGCACGCAGCCGCCAGCCAGGGCATGACCGTTCACGGCGGCGACGACCGGCTTCGGGTGGTCGAAGACGGCGAGCACCGCGTCGCTGAGCGCCGGCAGGAACTGCTCCACGTACCGAGGGCCGCCGTCGACGATCCGGTGCAGGTCGACCCCGGCCGAGAACGAACGCCCGCTGCCGGTCAGCACGACGGCGCGGGCGTCGACGACAGCGCTCAAGGCCTCGGGCACGGCGCCGAGCAGCGCCAGGTCCAAGGCGTTCACCGGTTCGCTGTGCAGCGTCAGGACGGCGGTTCCGTCGAGGTCTGCGATCTCGATCATCCTGTGATCGTGCCATGTCCCAGGACCACGCGGGGTCGGGGCGGGACCGGCCACCGGCAGACCCCGCCAACCCTACGCCTCGTCAGGGCCACGGCGACGGGCACGTGGGGAGCTCCCCTCGCCGACAAGGGTCCGGCGGAGCACCTCGGCGCCCGAGTGCCCGACGTCGCGCGTCGCCGTGAGCAGGACGACCCGGTAGTGCACAGCCCGGTCGTGCAAGGTGGACACGGCCGACGTCCCTGGCTCCACTGCCAGTTCGGCGCCGTACCTGCGGGCGAACTCGTCGAAGCGTGCCGGGTCGTGGCCGTACCACCGGCGAAGCGCCGTGCTCGGTGCTGCATCCTTCAGCCATTCGTCGAGGTCGACGGCGTCCTTCCGAAGCCCTCTCGGCCACAGGCGGTCGACGAGCACCCTGTACTCGGTCCCCGCACGTCCCGGGTCGTCGTACACGCGCACCACCACGGTGCTCCCCATCCTCCGCCTCCCTCGTCGCCCGACGGCCGTGGCGGCGTCCGCGCCCACGTCGCCGTTCACGTTGGACGGCCCACACCGGGGCTCACACGAGCCCGGTACCAGAAGAGGCACCGACGGGACTCGGTCATGGCTGCGCTCACGCCGATCGGCTCGGCGTCTCGGGCGCGCAGCGCCGGCGCCCCGCTCACCGTGCCGCCCCGACCGCCCGGCTGATGCGCACCCGCCACACGTCGGGCCCGGCCTGCAGGTAGTCCCAGCTGTACCCGCCGGCGTGCTGCGCCTCGAACTGGTAGCGCAGGGGCCTGGGGTCGTGGTCGTTCACCAGCACGAAGCCGCCACCCTCGGCCAGGGAGTCGAAGGTCGTGAAGATCACGTCGTGGCGCTGGCCGTGCGGGAAGCGCCGGACGTCGAGCTCGGGTTCCGCCCCTGCCGGCGCTGCCGTGCCGGTCCCGACGACCTGTCGTCCGATCCTCACCTGCCACACGGTGGGGCCCGCCTCCAGCACGTCCCAGGTGAAGTCCCCGGCGTGCTCGGCCTCGAACTGGTAGCGCAGGGGCTTGGGGTCGTGGTCGTTCACCAGCACGAACCCAGCGCCCGGGGTCAGGGCGCCGTACGCGGCGAAGATCGTGTCGTGGCGCTGGGCCGGCGCCAGCGACCGCACGTCGAGCGTGGCGCCCGAGCGGGCCGTGGCCGACGGCGGTCCGGAGGAGAACGTGACCTGCTCGGCGGTCACGGATCGCACCAGCCCGTGCAGGGCGGCGGTCACCCGGGCCGCGAGGTCGGGACGGGGGACCCGCACCGCCGCCCATGCCCCGGCCGCCAGGCGGCACGCCCGGTCGCCGCGCCCAGCGTCGGCCAGTTGGCGGGCGGCGCCGAGCAGCAGGCGCACGAGCTGCGTCTCGGTGTCGGCGGCCGCGGCGTCGTCCTCGATCGATCCGCCCGCCTGGGCGGCCTCGGTCAGGCGGTGCATCTGCAGCAGGAGGCCGGCCAGGTCCACGCCGTCGCTCGCCGCCAACGGGGGGAGGACCAGCTCGTTCTCCTTGCCGACGTGGGCCGCGAACAGGGACCCGAACGCCTCGGCCGTCTCGAGGGCGACGTCCGCCTCGGCCGCCGTGGCGAGGCGCTCGACGGCGGCCGTCAGTCGCCGATGCTCGTCGATCATCCCGGTCACCGTCGCCCCGAGCCCTCCGATGCCGGCTGCCACCCGGTAGAGGGCGTGCTCCTCGGCCGTCGCGTGGGGGAGGACCTCGGACGCGACGTAGGCCACGAGCTCGGCGACGGCGGGTTCGTGGCCCGAGCCGGCCCGGACGGCCGATCGCAACGCGGCGACCCGGCGCTCCACGCCGTCGGCGAGCGCGGCGTGGTGCGCCAGCATCGCCTCGAAGGCTTCCGTCCCGGTGGTCGTCATGAGCCGTCCTCCTCGCATCCGTCGGCAACCCCACTCTATCTCTAGCTGTTCCTAGAGCAACTAGAGGCGCTCCGGTGGCCAGCCCGCCGGAGGCCGACGGCGAGCCGGTTCCACCCGTTGATGGCGACGACGGCGAGGGTCAGCACCACGATCTCCTCGGGGTCGAACGCTGCCGCCACCTGTTCGTAGACGTCGTCAGGCGCTCCCGAGCCCGGCAGGAGCGTGAGGGCCTCGCACCACGCCAGGGCGGCGCGCTCGCGGGCCGAGTACACCGGCGCCTCGCGCCAGGCGGCCACCAGGTGGAGCCGTTGGGGGTCCATGCCGATGGCGGCGGCGTCCTTCGTGTGCATGTCCAGGCAGTACCCGCAGACGTTCAGCTGGGAGGCGCGCACCTTCACGAGCTCCACGAGTTCGGGCTCGAGCGTGCCGGCGTGCACGGCCTCCTCGAGCCCCAGCATCGCCTTCATCGCCTCGGGGTAGGTGGTGCGGTAGTCGACGCGCATGGCCTGCCTCCTTTGCCCACGTACTTCCGTTACAGACTAGACAGCGCCCAGGATGCCTTCCATCGTGGCCTGGTCGGCCCGAGCCGGGGAGTGGAGGGTGATGGCACGCAGAGCGACGACCACCGGCGACCAGGCAGGGATCCTCGCCGAGCCCGGGCTGGTGCGCGCCGCGCGTTAGCTGCAGCCGGGCGAGGCCACGCCGGACGCCCGAGAGCTCCACCGCAGGGGCGGCCGGCGGGCTGACGAGGGGGAGGGGCCGACGTCCACGGTGAGGCGCACGCCCCACGGGCCCTGGCGTCCCCGCTCGCCCGGGGACGCCACGAGCCCGACCTCAACGGAAGGCCCGGCTCCTGGCGGCCGTGTCGATCATGGACGGGTCCCACGGTGGCTCCCACACCACGCGGACGTCGACCGCCGTCCCGGGGCCCACGGCGCCGGCGACGGCCGACCGGGCCATCTCCGGCAGGGACTCCGACGCGGGGCATCCCGGCGTGGTGAGGGTCATGTCGACCACCACCGAACCGTCCACGTCCCGGACGTCGTAGACGAGACCGAGCGACACGACGTCCAGGCACAGCTCGGGGTCGACGACGCAGCCGAGAGCATCCCACGCCGCCTCGACCGCGTCGGACGCGCCCGAGGGGCCCGACGGGTCCAGGTGCACCCTGGTCGGCCCGATGGACACGGCGGCGGGGGTCGGCTCCGCTTCGGGACGGTGCCGCCTCATGCCGGTCCCCGGTCGAATGGCGACGGCCGGGGCACCCGGCCCCGCTCGCGGATCTGGTCCATGCGTCCCTCCTGGCTCGCCGCCCCCGTCCTGCGTCTTATTCTACATACTACTAGAGGTACTAGCCAGGGTCGGGAGGTGACGGTGCCAGCCGAGACGCACCAGCAGGGCGCCATGGCCGAGACGCACCAGCAGGGCGCCATGGCCGAGGTCGACGAGGTGGTGGAGCTCCTGTGCGCCCTTGTCGCCGACAGGAGGGTGGACGACCCGACCGGCACCACCCTGGAGGACCTGGGCGCCGACGAGCGGAGCCTGGGCGACCTGTGGGAAGCGGTGTGCGAGGAGCTGGCGGAGCGCACGCTGGCGCCCGAGCTCGAGCCCGGGGCGCTCCGGCCGTCGATGACGCTCTGCCCGACCAGGACCTGCCCCGGGTTGCCGATAATGTATCTTATGTCAAGTCAGACCCCGACACCTGGCCGGGCATCGAGGACGCCTCTCCCTGACGCTGCCCGCTCCGACCGCCGCCTGGAGGACGGGCTGCCCGCGGCGACCGCCGCCCTCCCGAGGTCGCTGCCGTTCCACGAGCCTCACCGTCCCGGCGGCGTGCGGTCGGCCCACGCGCCGCGCGGCCGCCCGCTCGGTTCGCCGTCCCAGGCGCAGGCCCAGCACCTCGCCACCCGAGCCCACGGACGGGCCTGCCCGGTGCGACGGTCCCTGCCGGCGGTCCCGGCGGTCCCGGCGCTACCGGCGTTCGATGACCCGGCTGCCGCCCATGCTGCCGGGCCGCTGCCCGCGCCCCGTCGACCGCTGGCGGTTCTGCCGGGACATCGCCCGGCGCACGGCCCGGCTCTGCGCGCTGTCGGGATCGTTGCCCGTGACAAGGGCGGTCTCGATGACCTCGGCGCGCTTGGCCGGCGGCACCTTGGTCAGCTGGCGCTCCAGGCGCTGCAGCTCGGGCGGCAGCGTGCGGCCCTTCTTCCGGCTCTTCTCCATGTACCGCAGGATCCACCGGCTGTACCGGCGGCGCATCCACGGCACGCGCGCCACCAGCTTGGTGAACGCCTGCTGGAACCGGTGCTGCCCGCGCTTCTTGGGCTTCTTCGCCATCGCAACCTCCGGTTCCAGGCTACCGCACCCCGGCACCGGGACCCTTCGCCCCGGAGCGTGGAGAACGTCGCTCCAGCAGGCGGCCGCGTTGCGGGTGCCGCTGCGCCGTCGAGCCCGGCGGGCGGGCCGGTCGCCCAGCCGGCCGCCGGCTCTGACCAGGTTCTCGCTGTTGGGAAGGTCGGGGCTTCACCTCGGGTCCCCTCGTGCCGATGAAGTGACGGGGCACCACGGAGGGTGCTGGCCAGGAGGTCGGGCGTGGCACGCGGATCTGGCGATGCGAGCCGAGCTGCACCAGGGGGGAGCACCGGTGCCGGGACATTGGACGAGCCGATCGCAGACGACGAGCTCGAGCAGCTCGTGGAGCGGGGACGGGCGCTCCTCTTCCTGCCCGGACCCCTGCGAGACGGGGGCGCGACACCGCTGGCCGGGCCGGTGCCCGGCTCCTGAGGGACCCATGCGCGCCTCGCCACGCACGACCGACGTCGCACCTCCCGCGTCCACGGTCGTGGTGTCGCTCGCCAGCAGGCGCCACGCGGAGGCCTCAGACGGGACGTTCCTGGCGCTCGAGGCGCTGGCCGGCGGCGACGGCATGGCACCGCGGTCGGTCCGGTCCGCCGCAGCACGACGGGCACCGTTGCGCCACGACGACCCCCACGGCCTGCGGCCGGCGCGCCAGCGCGCTTCGGCGTCGATCGTCCCGATCAACGCCTCCCGCCGAGCCCGCGCTGCACGTCGGCGTGGCGCTGGGCTCACCGGACGTCTGCGCTCGGCCGTGGCCGTGCTCACGACCGCGCTCGCCCGCCGGTCGCCGGCGACGAGCCCGTCGTGATGCGCCGCTCACGCCCGGATCCGACCGTCGCCATCCTCGACCGAGGCGACACGCCGCGGACCGGGCCGCCGCCTCCCACCGCGCAGGCAGCCGCCGCGCAGGCTCCGGGCGTGCCCGCTCCGCTCCCCGCCCCCGGCACCTTGGTCGGCCAGGCCCTGTCCAGCGCCGGCCTCGGCGCGGGCGCTCCCGGTGCGCCCTACACCGGTGCCGTGCCGACGCACGGCGGCACGCCACCGAACGGCCACGGTGCCAACGGCCACCCCTTCGCCACCAGCCACCCGGCCGGCAACGGGCAACCCGCCCCCACCGGCCACCCCTTCGCCACCAGCCACCCGGCCGGCAACGGGCAACCCGCCCCCACCGGCCACCCCTTCGCCACCAGCCACCCGGCCGGCAACGGGCAACCCGCCCCCACCGGCCACCCCTCTGCCAACGGCCACCCCGGCAGCCCCCAGCCCGCCCGCAGGGGCCTGCCGGGGCAACTTGCGCCAGGGCAGGGAGCGACGGGCGCCGCGGCCGTCCCCCGGTTCGCGCCCCCCGCAAGCCCGGCGGCGGCCTCCCCCCCGCCCCCGCCCCCGCCCCCGCCACGACCGCCCGCTCCGCCGGTGGCGCAGCCGACCCGCGGCCCGGCGGCTCCCACCCCGGTCCGGGGGGACGGCCTGTACGCCTTCGCCTCGGCCGCGACGTTCAACGGTGCCGTGCCGGAAGCCGGGTCCCCGCTCCCCGCGGCACCGGGCCCGCGCCCGCCAGAGCCGGCCGCCGCCCTCCCCGCGCCGGCCGGGCCGATCCCGGGCAGGCCGCCGCTGACGCCGTGGACCGGGGCGGCCCAGAGCCCGCCGCCGCTGTCCCTGCACCAGCCGCCGCCGCCGGTGCCTCCGGAGCCGTTCGGCGGCGCCCGCGCCGCCGCTACGGCGGCCATGCCCCGCACCGGCCTGGCCGGGTTCGACGACAACCCGTACCTCCTCGCCCACCGCAGCGCGGTGGGCGCGCCGCTCGCGCGCCGCCGCAGGCCCCGGCTGCGGGTCTCGTTCCGTATGGTCGCCGTCGTCGCCGTCCTGGCGGCGGGGTACGTGGTCTACCGGGTGCTCCACCCCTCGGCGCACCGGTCGCCGACCGCCGTGGCCATCGCCTTCTACACCAACCTGGAGCACGGCTCCTTCTCCGCTGCGGCGAGCGACGCCGAACCGGCCCAGCTGCCCGCCGCCACGGCAGGCGTCGTCACGCCACAGGTCCAGCAGTTCGTGCACCAGGCGCTCGGTCACCAGCTGGTCGAGGAGGGCACGACCACCCTGGACGGCTCCGAGACGATCGTCGTCCTGCGCGCCTGCCGAGCGAACCTGTCGTGCTCCCCGACGCTCGCCGTCCCGACGGTGCAGGTCGCCGGCGCCTGGTACGTGGACTGGTCCACCTGGCTTCAGGCCGTCCCCCCCGCCTCCGGCTGACCGCCTGAGCCTGGCTCCACCGATGCTTCGCAGCAGGCCACGGGGGGATTGTCGGGCGGGTTGCGGGGGGCTGGTCGGATCGGCGGGACGGTCAGGAGCTGGCTCGGGGCGTGGTCGCCCAGGGGTGGCATGCGCTGGGCGAAGGCGTGCCAGGGAATGCCGGCTGCGGCCGCCCCCTCACCGAAGGGGTAGTCGACGGGCACCCACGCGTCCTCGGGGATGTCGGTGACGGCCCTGGCCAGTCCCTCGCGCATGCGGGCGCCGATCGAGAACCGGGCATCCCGACGACGGCAAGCCGCCACCACGTCGGCCTGGTAGAAGCCGGAGTCGGCCCGGACCACCACCTCGGTGGCAGCCGCCCGGGTGAGGCGGGCCGGCGTCTCGCCCGTGAAGCGGCCGGCCCCCGAGCCGTCGCTGGTCCACCCCCGGCGCAGGCGGGCGTGGACGACCTCGCCGCCTTCGGTGGCGGCGATCAGCGGGTGACAGCCACGTCGCCCGGTCCGCATCACCTGACGGGCACCGTCCTTTGCGAGGCCGTAGGTCTCGCACGGGGTCGAGTCGATGTCGACCACCTGCACGCCACCGCCCCGGCCGTCGGCCCAGGCCCGCGCGAGCAGCTCGCCGGCCACAGCGTCGAGCTGGCGGATGTGGCCGAGGGTCGGACCGCGCAGGAAGCTGCCGACCGTGGAGGGCGCAGCCGCCCGGTGACCGAGCACGGCGGCCGTCGACCCGGCGCGCGCCACGTCGAAGTCGTCGATG
>JAJZYI010000273.1 GCA_021798135.1 Actinomycetes bacterium
GGCGGGCGTCCTCGGCGCGGGTGGCGCCGCCGGGCTCGTCGGCCGGGTCGTGCGCGCCCTGGCCGGGCCCCGGCGCCCGGCCGCGCGGACGGCGGCCGAGGCGTCCGGTCGCCGTGGCCGCCCGAGCATCGGGCTGGCGGCGACGGGAGCCTGGCTGAGCAGCAGCGACGGCGGTGCGACGTGGGTGGGTGGGCTGCTGCCGGCCGCGGCCGGCGTGCCGAACGCCATCTCGTGTGCCAACGCCCTGAGCTGCGTCGCCGTCGGCGAGCAGTTCGGGCTCGGGGCGGGCGGCACCGGCACCGGCACGGGGTCCGGTGACGGCAGCGGCTCGGGTGGGCTCGGCTCCGGCACGGGCACGGGCACGGGCACGGGCACGGGCACCGGCGGCGGCTCGGGCGGGCTCGGCGGCCTGGGCCTGCCGCTGCCGTCGGCGACGTCGGTCGCCACCGCCGACGGCGGCACCACGTGGACCGCGGGCGCCGTGCCGAGCGCCGTCGGCGCGCTCGGCGCCGTCAGCGCGCTCGACTCGGTGTCGTGCTCCGCCCCCGGCCAGTGCGTGGGCACCGGCGTGGCACTGGACCTGACCACCTTGTCGCCGGTCGGCCTCGCCCTCGTCACCGCCGACGGCGGGGCCTCGTGGACGGCGTCGGCGTCGCTGCCCTCGAGCGTCGTCGGCCTCGCGGGCGTGGCGTGCCCGACCGGCTCGGTGTGCGAGGCCGTCGGCATCGACGATGCCGGCGACCCCGTGGCGCTCGGCAGCACCGACGGCGGCACGACCTGGGCGAGGCAGCCGGACCTGCCGGTCGGGGTGCGCGAGCTGTCGGGCATCGCGTGTCCGACCGCCTCCGCGTGCGTGGCGGTCGGGGGCAACGGCCAGACGGGCAGCCCGTTCGCCACGGTGACCGCCGACGGCGGGGCGACGTGGACGGCGTCGAGCCTCCCCGCCACGGCGGGGTCGCTGGCGTCCGTGGCGTGCCCGGCGGCCGGCACCTGCGTCGCCGTCGGCGGCTACGGGCCCGACGGGCCCGGGTCCATCGTGGTGAGCGGCGACGGCGGGGCGACGTGGCGGCTGGCCACGGCGCCGACGGGCGTGGGGTGGCTCGCCGGGGTGGCCTGCCCCACCGCGTCCACCTGCGTGGCGGTCGGGACCGGCCCCGGTGGGGCCGGCACCGTCGCGACGACCGCCGACGGGGGGGCGTCGTGGACGGCCGGGGCGGTCCCGCCCTCGGTCACCGGGCTGCAGGGCGTGGCGTGCCCGACGGCGAGCACCTGCGTGGCGGTGGGCACCGTGTCGGGCGGTCGCACCAGCGTGCTGTCGACCGTCCTGGGCGGGGGGCGGCGGGCGGCGGTGCTGACCTCGGCCGACGGCGGCGCCACCTGGCAGCTGCGGCCCGTGCCCGGCGTGGTGCAGGACCTGTCCGGCGTGGCCTGCCCGTCGCCGTCGCGCTGCGTCGCAGTGGGCTCGGTCGCCGACGGCGTCGCCGGCCTGGTCACCTCCGCCGGCGCCGTCCTGGTCAGCGCCGACGGCGGGACGTCGTGGTCGCCGGGTCGCGCCCCCGGGGCGCCGACCGCTCTCCTGGGGGTCGCCTGCCCGTCGGTGTCGGCGTGCGTCGCCGTCGGCTCGCCGTCCGGCGCCGACGTCGGCGCGACGGCCACCGGCGACGGCGGCGCCACCTGGGGCACCGAGCAGCTGCCGGCCGGCACGGCGGGCCTGTCGGCGGTGGCCTGCACGTCGCCGGCCCGGTGCCTCGCCGCCGGGTCGGACGTGGCCGGCGGCGCGGCGATCGTGGCCACGGCGTCGGCGCAGCCCCCGCCGGCGGCGTCCGGCGGGAGGGCCCCCGGCCTGTCCCAGGCCTTCGCTGCGTCGTACTGGCTGGCCGGCTCGGACGGCGGGATCTTCTCGTTCGGCGGGGCGCGCTTCTACGGGTCGATGGGCGGCAGGCACCTGGCGCAGCCGGTCGTGGGGATGGCGGCCGCCCCGCTCGGCGCGGGGTACTGGGAGGTGGCGAGCGACGGCGGGATCTTCTCGTTCGGCGGGGCGCGCTTCTACGGGTCGATGGGCGGCAGGCACCTGGCACAGCCGGTCGTGGGGATGGCGGCCGCCCCGTACGGCGCGGGGTACTGGGAGGTGGCGAGCGACGGCGGGATCTTCTCGTTCGGCATCGCCCCGTACTACGGCTCCGAGCCCGCCCTGCCCGCCTCGCAGCGCGTGTGGTCCCCGGTGGTGGCCATGGCCGCCACCCCCGACGGCGGCGGCTACTGGGAGGTCGACGCGGCCGGTGCCGTGTTCGCCTTCGGCGACGCCTCGTCGTTCGGGTCGCTGCTCGGCACCCGCCTGACGAGCCCCGTCGTGGCCATGGCGCCCACGCCGGACGGCCTCGGCTACTGGCTGGTCGCCGCCGACGGCGCCGTCTACGCCTTCGGCGACGCCCCGTACCTCGGGTCGGCGGCCGGCGACGCGCTGGCGAGCAAGGTGGTGGGCATCACGCCGACGCCGGACGGCCAGGGCTACTGGCTGGTGGCCGCCGACGGCGGGGTGTTCGCCTACGGCGACGCCGCCTTCCGGGGGTCGATGGGCTCGTCGCGGCTCGCCGCGCCGGTGGTGGCGACGGCGGGGCCGTAGGGGGGTGGCAGGCCCGGCGCCGAGGGTCACACGGACGTTGCCGCAGCCGGGTCACGGGGCTGCCGGTGCTGGGTGCCACGAGCCTGGCGCCGGCTGGGTGGTGGCTCGGTCCGGACATGGGGGCGCTGACCCTCAACGGAACCTCACGCTGCGGACGGGCATGCGCCGCCGCACCCGGCCAACCGCGTCGGGTCCTTGCAGGGCGTGGCAGGCCTGCTGGACCGAAGGTGCAGGTCAAAGGGCCCGACCCGTCGTGTCGACGCACTCCTCCCATGGACGCCGGTCTCACGGACGCACGTTCCCGGTGGGCTCGCCACGCGCTCGTCCAGGGTTGATCGGGGTCGGCTGAAGATTTAGGCTGAGGTCGTCATATCCCCTGGCGTTCCCTCCGGGTACGTCCAGGGAGTGATCACCTCGTCCGATGGCCGGTACCCCTTGGGTGCCGGCCATCGCTTCGTCCGGGAGGGTGGCGGGAAGTGAGCAGGGTGGCGATCTTCATCGACGGTGGCCACATCTCCAAGCTGGCTGCGAACGAGTTCGGCGTGCCGGTCGACTATGGCAGGCTCAGCGCGGAGATCGCCGCAACGATCGACGCCAGGACGGTGGAGCCGGTCGAGCTCCTCCGGACCCTCTACTACAACTGCCTTCCCTACCAGAGCGCGAGGCCCACTCCCGACGAGGCGAAGCGTTACGGCGCATCAAGGAAGTTCCACCAGCAGCTGGAGAAGATCCCGCGCTACCAGGTTCGCCTCGGCCGCCTGGCCTATCGAGGCCAGGACGCCAAGGGTCGACCGATCTTCCAGCAGAAACGCGTCGACCTCATGCTCGGCTTGGACTTTGCCCTGCTGGCAGGCGGGCACCAGGTACAGCACGCCGCCATCCTCAGCGGTGACAGCGATGTCATCCCGGCGGTCGAGGTTGCCAAACAGGAAGGGGTCTGCACCTGGCACGTGCACGGCCCGTCCACCTCAAAGGTCAGCGGCCTTTCCACCTATGCCCAGGAGCTCTGGGACGTGTGCGACGAGCGAATCGAATTGACGCAGGCCCTCATGGACAGGATCACACGCTGACCGCAGTCCACCTCGGCCTGGGTGCCACGTGAACTGACCCACTGCCGGCTACGGCTACGGCGCCGCGGAGCCGGTGCCGTCCGACGTGCCGGCCGGCCCGCTGCTTCCGGCAGGCGCAGCCGTCCCGGTGCTGCCCGTGCCGGTGCTGCCCGTGCCGGTGCTGCCCGTGCCGGTGCCGGCGGCGGTCTTTCGGGCGCCCGACGCCGGCTGCAGGAAGGCCACGGTCAGCGCCACCGTGTTCGCCGGCTCGGCGGCCTGCAGCTCGGCGACGAAGCCCGTCGGCAGCCCCCAGGGCAGGCTCCCCTGCTGGAAGAGCCCGCTCACCTGGGTCACCGTGCCCCTGAAGACGTAGGTGGCGCTGTGCGCGCCCGTGGCCGCGCCGGTGGCGCCCGTCGGCAGCATGGACCCGGCGAGCTGGACCTCGTTGCCCCGGTTGTCGGACAGGTCGACGACGAGCAGCGAGCCCGCCTGGGCGACGCACCCGGCGACGACCACGTGCAGCGGCGGCATCCCGCCGTCGCTGAGGCTGGCGGTGGTGGCGACCTCGAACCGGTCGGAGGTGGTCGACAGGTCGAGGGGGCCGGTGTCGAGCATGTCGACGATGCTGCTCGTCGACAGCGGCGGCACGGTGGCCGGCGGGGCCACGCGGGGGAAGCCCGGCGCGCTCGGGCAGGTCCCCGCGCCCATGAGCGGTGCGGTGGGGACGGCCGTGCCCGGGGTGCCGGCGGCCGGGGCGCTGCCGCTGCCCGTGCCGGCGGTGGTGGCGGTGCCGCCCGGCGCGTGCCCGGCTGCCGGGCCCGAGCTGCCCGCCGCCGTTCCCGAGCTGCCGGAGCCGACGCCCGTGACCGGCGCCGTCCCCGAGCCGTTCGTGCCCGTGCCGCTCGTGCCCGCGCCGGAGCTGCCGCTCGTGCCGGAGCCGGCGGCGGTGCCGGCACCGGCAGGCGCCGACGAGCCGGCCGAGGCGCCGCCGCGTGCCGCACCGGCGGCGAAGGTCGCCGCCTGGACGACCCATGCCGGCAGCGGGTCGGGCACGGACACCGGCGAGCCGTCCTGCGCCGCCGGTGCCCCCGACGACGTCGGCCCCGACGAGCCGGCG
>JAJZYI010000010.1 GCA_021798135.1 Actinomycetes bacterium
GCTGCCGCGGGCCGGGCGCCGCGCCGGGCCGCGGGCTGGCCATCGCCCCGTGTGTCGGGCCGGGCGCCGCGCCGGGCCGCCGGGGCTGGCCGCCGCCGGCGCTCGCCGGAGACCGGGTCCTCCTCGACGGTGAGGCGGTACTGCTCGCGGGCGAAGAACCCCATCACCCCGCCCTGGCGGGTCTTCTCGGCTCGGACGATCTTGGCCGTCGGCCCCAGGTCACGGTTGATCTCCTGGAGCAGCGGCTCCAGGGCGGGACCCTCATACAGCTTCGGCTGGGCTGGCAACGTTCACCACTCCGATCCGGTCGACCTTCACCTGCGGGCCGAGCTCGTTGACGGACAGGACACCGAGGCGGGGGACCGCCGCGGCCAGCAGCCGGCGCAGGGCCGGCCGCAGGCGCGAGGCGCACAGCAGGACTGCCTCGCGGCCCTGCTGCTCGATCTGCTGGACGAGGTCGTGGACCTCGCGCACCAGGCCCTCGACGAGCGGGGCGCCCACGGCCAGCACGCTGCCGTCGTCGCCGGGCCGGACGGCCTCCGCGAGGGTGCGCTCGAAGGCGGCGTCGAGCGTGATGACCGGGAGCACGCCGTCCTGGGCGTACTGGGCGGAGATGGCGGGGCCGAGGGCGCCGCGCGCCGCCTCGAGCAGCGCCTCGGCGTCCTTGGTCTGGCGGGCCCGCTCGGTGACCGCCTCGACGATGCGCACCAGGTCCCGGATCGGCACCCCCTCGTCGAGCAGGCCGCAGAGGACCCGGTGGAGGTCGGTCAGCGAGACCTGGGCGGTGGCCATCTCCTCGACGACGGCGGGATCGCTCTGCTTCAGGCCGTCGAGCAGGATGCGGACCTGCTGGGCGGACAGCAGCCGGCCGGCGTTGGCGGTCGCCACCTCGCCGAGGTGCGTCGTGATGACGGACGAGCGGTCGATGACCGTCGCCCCGGCCACCAGGGCCTGCTGGCGCATCTCCACGGGGATCCACTTGGCGGGCAGGCCGAAGACCGGCTCGGTGGTCGAGCCGCCGGGCAGCGTGTCGATGCCGGCCCCGATGGCGAGCATGCGGCCGACCGGCGCCGTGCCCCGGGCCACCTCGACACCGTGCAGGCGCACCGCGTAGGCGTCGTCGGGGAGCGCCATGTTGTCGCGGGTGCGCACCGTCGGGATGATCAGCCCGCGGTCGACGGCCAGCTTCCGGCGGAGCGCCTTCACCCGGTCCAGCAGGTCGCCGCCCCGCTCCGGGTCGACCAGGTCGATGATCGACGGCGCGAGCTCCAGCTCGAGCGGCTCCACCCGCATCTCGGTGGCCAGGGCCTGCGGGGTGTCGAGGGCCGGCGCCTCCTCGAGCACCTCGGCCTCGGCGACCTCGGCCTGCAGGTCCTGCGCCCCCAGGCGGTTGCCGAGGAACCACACGAGCCCCCCGACGGCGAGGAACGCCAGGTGCGGGAGCCCGGGGACGATCCCGAGGGCGGTGAGGACGATGCCGGCGATCTTCACGGCCCGGTGCTGGCGGCGGACCTGGCTCACGAGGTCGGAGCCGAAGTCGTCCTCGTCGGTGGCCGCCGCCCGGGTCACCACCAGGCCGGTCGAGATCGACAGCAGGAGCGCGGGGATCTGGGACACCAGGCCGTCGCCGACGCTCAGCAGGCTGTAGGTGTGGGCCGCCTGGGTCACCGACATGTGCTTCTGCAGGATGCCGACGGCGAGCCCGCCGACGAGGTTGATGGCGGTGATGACGACGGCGGCGATGGCGTCGCCGCGGACGAACTTGGAGGCGCCGTCCATCGCCCCGTAGAAGTCGGCCTCGTCGGCGACCTCCTGGCGGCGGCGGCGTGCCTCGGCCTGGTCGATCAGCCCGGCGTTCAGGTCGGCGTCGATCGCCATCTGCTTGCCGGGCATGGCGTCCAGGGTGAACCTGGCGGCGACCTCGGCGACGCGGCCGGCGCCGCTCGTCACGACCACGAACTGGATGACGATCAGGATCAGGAAGACGATGAGGCCGACGACGATCTGGCCGCCCACGACGAAGTTGCCGAACGAGGCGACGACGGTGCCGGCATCGGCGTGCAGCAGGACCAGGCGGGTCACGCTGACGTTCAGCGCCAGCCGGAACAGGGTGGCGACCAGCAGGATCGACGGGAACACCGAGAAGTCGAGGGGGCGCTTCACGTGCATCGTCATGAGCATGATGACGATGGCGGCCGTGATGTTGGCGCTGATCAGCAGGTCGAGGACGATCGTCGGCATCGGCACGACGAGCATCACGACGATCAGGATGACCGCGGAGGGGACCCCGACCAGGCTGAACCGCTTGCGCATGGGACCTTCCGGACGCGACGAGCTGTCGAGTGGCAGCGGGCCGGTCCGTGGCCTGCGGGTCCATGCCGTCCTGGCTGGCTGGGTTGGGCATCGGCACCCGATCCGGGCGACTTGAGCCCGTGGGCCGCCGTGCCGGCGGGCGCGGGTTGAGGGTCCGGCCGGTCGCGCTACACCGCGGGCGGGACCGTGCCGATGCCCCTGGCATGGGCCGTGCCCCGTCGCCGACCGCGCCATTCGTGCCGACCGCGCCGACCGGGCGTATCGCGCCGGTAGCGCCAGTGCCGGCCGACACCGTGCCGTTCGTGGACCTGGCCCCCCAGAACGACCTGGTCAGGCCCGAGGTCCGCCGGCGGTGGGACGAAGCGCTCGACGCCGGCACCTTCATCCTCGGCGAGGAGGTGGAGCGGTTCGAGGCGGAGGCGGCGGCGGCGTGGTCGGTGGCCCACTGCGTGGGCGTCGGCAGCGGCACCGACGCCGTCGAGGTGGCGCTGCGCGCCGCCGGCGTCGGGCCGGGCGACGAGGTGGTGGTGCCGGCGTTCACGTTCGCCGGCTCGGCCGTCGGCGTGGTGCGCTGCGGGGCCCGGCCGGTCTTCGCCGACGTGGACGACGAGACCCTGCTCGTCGACCCCGCCTCGGTGGCCGCCGCCGTCGGGCCGGCCACGGCCGCGGTGGTGGCCGTGCACCTGTACGGGCAGATGGCGGACGTGGCCGCACTGGGCCGGCTCTGCGCCCGGCACGGCATCGCCCTGGTCGAGGACGGCGCCCAGTCGCACGGGGCCCGGGCAGACGGCGCGCCGGTCGGGCCGCGTTCGTTCGCCGCCGCCACCAGCTTCTACCCGACGAAGAACCTCGGGGCGTGGGGCGACGGCGGCGCCGTGCTCACCGACGACCCCGCGGTCGCGGCGGCGGCGCGCGCCATCCGCAACTACGGGAGCACCGGCAAGTACGACCACGGGCGGTTCGGCTTCAACTCGCGCCTCGACGTCCTGCAGGCGGCCGTGCTGCGCGCCAAGCTGCCCCACCTCGGCACGTGGAACGCCCAGCGCCAGGAGGCGGCCCGCCGCTACGACGAGCTGCTCGCCGGGTGCGCCGCCGTGCGCCGGCCGGCCGTGCGGGCGGGGAACGACCACGTGTGGCACCTCTACGCGGTGCGGGTCGGGCGCCGTGACGACTGCCGCCAGGCGCTCCAGGCGGCCG
The DNA here is from genome assembly GCA_021798135.1 of Actinomycetes bacterium. GTDB lineage: Bacteria > Actinomycetota > Acidimicrobiia > Acidimicrobiales > UBA8190 > JAJZYI01. The sequence goes on from JAJZYI010000010.1 coordinate 3,511, forward strand.
CCGTCGGTAGCGGGGTCCACTACCCGGCGCCGCTGCACCTGCTGCCCATGTTCGGCGGCGGCCGCGACGGCGCGCCCGCGGGCAGCCTCCCCGTCGCCGAGTCGGCCGCCGGCGAGGTGCTGTCGCTGCCGCTGTTCCCGGGCATCACCGCGTCGCAGCAGGAACGGGTCGCCGCCGTGCTCACCCGGTGGGCGGCGTCGCCGAGCCGGCCGGTGGCGGGGCGGCCTCAGGGCGGTGCCGGTGCGGCGAGCCGGGCGTCGGCGTAGATCTCGGCGGCCAGCTCCGGCAGCTCCCGCCCAAGCTCGTACAGGCCGTCGAGCAGGTCGGGCGTGAGGAACGGCACCTGCTCCATGTGGCGGTGGTCGAACGGCTTGACGAAGGCGCCGCCGGTGCGCACGATGTCGAACCCTGCGGAGGCAAGGGTGGCGGCCAGGCTGTCGCGGTCGAAGACGTGGGGCTGCCCGAAGCGCCGGTTGCGCTCGGACGGCTGGTGGACGTCGCCGATCAGGCCCATCGACCTCGCCAGCCGCCGGTGCAGGGAGCCCGCGTTCGGCACCGAGACGTGGACGACCGTGGCCGGTCCGGACAGGCTGCGCACGGCGCCGAGCACCCTGGCGGGGTCGTCGAGCTCGTGGAGGAGCGAGGCGCAGACCACCAGGTCGGCCACGTTGCCAGGACCCAGGCGGCGTGCGACCTCGCCGACGGCGTCCTCGGCGAAGCCCCGGACGACGGCGAGCCGGGCGTCGGACCGGGCGGCGGCCTCGGCCGGCGCGGCGAACGCCGGGTCGGGCTCGACGACGACCCAGCGTCCGAAGAACCGGGTGCCGACGCGGGTCTCGAGGTGGCGCACGGCGTCCACCAGCAGGTCGAGGCCGCAGCCGACCTCCACCACCGTCGCCGGCCGCAGGTCGCGGACCAGGTCGGCCACCAGGCGGTGGCGGTAGCGGACCAGCACGGCCTCGAAGCCGTAGTCGGCGGCGTAGTCGGCGGCGTAGCTCGACAGGCGCTGCGCCCGCCGGCGGGCCCGGCCCGGGGCCGGCACGCCAGTCACCGGGTCGCCAGTCACCGGGTCGCCAGTCGCCAGGTCGCCGGTCACCAGGTCGGCAGGCGCCCGGCCAGGGCCCGCCCGCGCCAGCGCAGGGCGTGGATGGCCGCCGGGACCGAGACGTGGGGGTTGGCGCCGCGGCGCAGCGGCGAGGCGGGCACCGGGTAGCCGTGGCGGCGCAGGGTCCGGCCGGCCAGCAGCTCGAAGGCCGCCGCGTCGGCAGGCGACATGTCCGCACGCCAGTCCCGGAGGCCTCGCGTGAGCGGCATGGTGAGGCTGCGGTCCTCGTCGGGCGCCGGGCTCATGTCGAGCTGCCGGCCCGCGGCGTGGCGGTAGTCCAGCATGGCCGGGTCGAAGTCCGTGCCGATGAAGGACGTGATGCGGCGCAGGACCGGCTCGGGGTCGTCCACCAGGTCCTCGTAGCGGACCTCCAGGTAGCGCCGGGCGCCGAGGGCGTTGCCCGCGGCCCGGCCGGCGTCGACCCGCTGCGTCCAGTAGGTCGCCGCCTCCACGACCGTGCGGGGGCCGAACGAGGCGTCGCGCAGCGCCAGGGCCACGGAGCGCCCGTCGCGCACCAGGTGGACGAACACCGCCTCGGGGAACAGGTCGGCGAGGGCCGGCAGGTGGAGGACGTGGTTGGGCGTCTTGTCGCCGTACCGCCGCTTCCCCTGGGCGCGCGCGTACTCGGCGTAGACGCCGCGGACGGCGTCCGTCCGGCAGCGCGCGCCGGCCGCGAGCATCCCGGCGACGGCGCGTTCGCGGTCGATGCCCCACCACCGGTAGCGGTCCCAGCGCTCGAGCTCGGCCAGGAGCGCCCGGAGCTCGTCGGCCGAGTAGGTGTCGCGGCTGCCGGCATGTGGCGCGGCACCGGCGTGCGGCGCGGCGCTCGCGTGTGCCGCGGCACCTGCGGCGGGCGCGCGGCCACGCACGTGCACCCCGCAGAACTCGAGGACGAAGCCCCCCGTCTCGGCCGGGATGGCCAGGTCCGGGTGGGAGTCGAGCATCACGGTGAGCAGCGTCGTCCCCGACCGGCCGCACCCCACGATCATCGGGAAGGGCGGGCGGGCGGTCACCGTGCCCCCACGGCCCGCAGGTACTCGTCGTGGTCGCGGATGTAGTCGTCCTCGTCGTAGTGCCGCGAGGCGAGGACGAGGCCGACCGAGCCCGACGAGAAGTTGACCAGGTCCCTCCACACCATCTCGGGCAGGTACAGCCCGTAGTAGGAGCGGTTGAGCGAGAACACCCGCTCCTCCACGCCGTCCGAGACGACGACGTCGAAGCTGCCCGACGCGGCGATGAGGAACTGCTGCAGGCTCCGGTGGGCGTGGGCGCCCCGGGTGGCGCCCCCGGGCACGTCGTACAGGTAGTAGACGCGCTCCACGGCGAACGGCACGTGGACGCCGCCCTCGATGAAGGTGAGGTTGCCGCGCTCGGACCCGACCCGGGGGAGGTCGATGAGCCGGCACCGGTCGAGCGCGCCGGCGGCCGGCGCGTGGGGGTAGGGAACGGTCGACGTCACAGGTCCACCTCGAAGTGCTCGTAGACGACGGCGCCGGCCCCGAACGAGAGCTTGAACTCGTGCAGGGAGTCGTTGAGCCGGCGCCCCTCCTCCTCGGTGCTGATCCCGAAGCTGTAGTAGCGGTACGCGGACGGGTCCGCGGCGGCGAAGCCGATGGTCGCCTCGATGACGGTGTCGAGCGCGTTCAGCTCCCGGCCGACGGGGGAGGCGGCGGAGTACTGCAGGTGCAGGACCGGCGGCGCGCAGAAGACGATGCCGCCGGCCACGACGTCGGAGGCGGCGCGCGCGGTGACGAGCTGCATCCGGTCGGGGAAGCGCCTCGCCAGCTCGCCGATCTCGGCCCGGTCGTGGACGGGGCGGGTGCCGAAGCGTTCCCGGAGCACGGCCTGCTGCAGGGGCCAGTACTCGTCGAGCGCGTCCCACGTCCACGACACGTCCAGCTCCGCTCCCGCCGCCCGCCGGCGTCGCTGGCGCCGGCGCTTCCACACCGCCTGGCGGTTGGCCAGGTCGATGGTGGCCGACAGGTCCCTGCGGACGCAGCGAGCCCCGAGGCGGGCCATCGCGTACAGGTCGTCGCCGGCGGGCACGCGGTGGTAGATGGCGGGCACGGCCTTGTAGCGGAGGCGGCGCCCCCCGGTGCCGGCCAGGGCGGCGCCCGCCAGCTCCAGGGCCTGGACCATGCGGTTGCCGTAGAGGGAGCCGTCGTGCACCAGGCCGCCGTAGGTGATCCCCGGGTGGCTGACGACGCCGGCGGGGTCCGCCGGGTCGACGGCCGCGGGCAGGACGCCGCGGAGCCTGCCGTTGGCGCTCTCCACGACGAGGGAGCGGTCCTCGAACCGGTTGCCGTGGTACGACAGGAAGCGCCGGGTGTGGAGGAACGTGCCGTTGACGGAGCGTGCCACCAGGCGGTCCCACGCCTCGTCGTCCACCGAGGCGACGAAGGGCCGGACGACGAGGTCGGTGGTGACGCTGCCGGCGGCGTCGGGGTGGAGGGTCGTCGTCATGCGGCCACCAGCTCCTTCAGCCGCGCCTCCACCCGGCCGAGCGTGGCGACGGCCCGCGGGACGTCGGCGGGGGCGAAGGCGGTGACGTTGCTCTGCACGGTCTGCACGAACGTGGCAAGCGCCTGGGACTGGGCGATGGGGGAGCGCAGGTACCCGATGTCGATGGCTCCGACGATGATGTCGTACCACGACAGGACCAGGTCGGCGCGCAGGCTCGCCTGGCTGCTCTGCTGGCCGCCGTGGACCCGGAACCGGCTGAGCACGTCGGCGACCACGCCCATGCGGTGGCCGGCCATGATCTTCAGCCACCAGACGATGTCCAGGTTCCTCCTGGGAGCCGCCGAGCCTATCCGGTACAGCGCGTCGAGGTCGAGGCTCTCCCGGCGGAACAGGACGGTGGTGGGCTCGCCGATCCAGTTCTGGCCGGCGGTGAGCACGAGGTCGCCGGCGGCCGTCCCGTCGAACACCGCGTCGGTGCCGCCGACCTGGTCGGGGACCTGCGGCATGGCGAGGACGGCGCCGCGCTCGTCGACCGTCAAGCGTCTGGAGGTGACGAGCGTCACGTCCGGGCTCGACTCGGCCAGCGCCACCAGGCGAGCGACCGCGGTCGGCTCCAGGACGTCGTCGGCGCAGACGAACTTGACGTAGGGAGCTCGCGCCTGGCGGAGGCAGTGCTCGAAGTTGCCCCGGTTGCCGAGGTTGGTCCCGTTGCGCGTCACGGTCACGCGGCCGTCGTGGGCGGTCACCTCGCGGGCGAGGTCGAACGTCGCGTCGGACGACGCGTCGTCGACGACCACGATGGAGAGGTTCGGGTACGTCTGGCCCATGACCGACGCCAGGCACTCGGCGATGTACGCCGCCGAGTTGAAGGTCGGCACGAGCACGTCGACGAGCGGCAGGGAGCGCGGGTCGTGCCCGGGGAGATCCGGGGCGTCCGGCCGGGGCGCCGCGTTCACGGCGCCACCGCCGCGCGGTCGCCGAGGACGCGGTCGCCGAGGGCGCGGTCGCGCCAGCGCTCGTTGAACAGGGCGATGTTCTCGGGCACCTTCCGGAACCGTTCCGGTCCGGACCGGGACTCGTGGTGCATGAGGAGCGCCCGGGGCGCGTAGAAGATCCGGTGTCCCATGTCGGCGATCGTCAGGCAGAGGTCGACGTCCTCGTTCCCGTTCCAGTACCCCTCGTGGAAGCCCCCGGCGGCCGAGAACACGGTGGCGCGCACGGCGAGGGCGGCGCCGGTGACCGCGGCGGGCTCGCAGCCAACCATGGCCTCGGCGTCGTTCCCGGGCCGCTCGCGGAGGCGGTGGACCCCGTGGATGGTCCCGTCGGAGCGGTCGACGGCGAGGTCGACCCCGGCGTGCTGGATGGTGCCGTTCGGGTAGAGCAGCCGCGCGCCCACGACGGCGACGTCCTCGTCGGCCCGCAGGGGGTCGAGGAGGGCCCGGAGCCAGCCGGGTGCCGCCTCGGTGTCGTTGTTCAGGAAGACGATGACGGGGGCGGTGGCCACGGCAGCGCCCTGGTTGCAGGCCCTGGCGAAGCCGAGGTTGACCTCGTTGCGGACGACGCGGAAGGAACCGTCGTCGGAGCCCGTGAGCGAGGCGGTGGCGTCCGTCGACCCGTTGTCGACCAGGATGACCTCGTAGGTGCCCGGCTCGGTGGCCACGGCCAGGCTGCGGAGGCACTGCAGGGTGAGGTCCGCCTGGTTGAAGCAGGGGATGACGATGCTGGCCGCCGGGCCGCCCGGCCGCGGCGGGCGGGCTGCGGTGTCCAGGACGGCCTCGGCCAGCTCCGGGCAGAGCTGCCGGGTCTCGGCCAGGATGGCCCCGCGGGTGTCCGGGTCTGCGGCGCCGAGGACCCGCACCAGCCCCACGCGGCCGCGGTCGTCGTCGAACGCCCGGACCAGCACGGCGGCCGCCCGGGCCCGCGTGGCGGCGTCCCGGGCCGGGTCGGCGGCGATGGCGGCCACCGGGCACGCGGCGGCCTGGCCCGCCTGGCGGAGGCGGGCGGACCAGGCGAGGGCCCGCTCCAGCGGGAGCGACCGCGCGGCGCTGGCCGCGGTGGCGAGGACGGCCGTGCGGCGGTCGCCGGTCTCCCACAGGGCGTCGAGCGTGGCGTCGGCGACGTCGGGGCGAAGCTGCAGCACCTGCGCCAGGAAGGTCGGCTGCCGCTCCTCGGGGATGGCGGCGCCGATCTCGGCCAGGGACCGGCCGGCCCGCTGCAGGTAGTCGACGACGGTGCCGAGGTGCGTGTCGAGCACGCCCTGGTCGACGAGCACCGCGAGCAGGACGTCGGCGGCGTCGCCGGGGCAGCCGGCGGCCGCCAGGGCGTCGGCCCGCAGGGGGGCGAGCATGGTGGCGGTGTAGGCGAAGCCGTCCTCGTCGGCGGTGTGCTCGCCGAACGTGCCGAGCAGGGCGAGGGCCCGCTCGGGGTCGCCCCGCCGGAGGGCGAGGGACACCTCCAGGAAGTCGGCCAGGACCGGCGAGGTGCTGTCGCCCCGGAGCCGGTCGATCCACTCCTGCGCCTCGTCGAGGCGCCCCAGGAGGGCGTGGGCCTCGGCGAGGGAGCGCATGGCGAGGTGCCGGGTGACCCGGTTGTCCGTGAGCTCGAGCGCCTCCACCGAGGGTGCGATGGCGTCCTCGGGGCGTCCGGCGGTCAGGTACGAGCGGCCGAGCGAGGTGAGCGCGAAGCCGCGCTGCCAGCCCTCGGTGGTGGCGACCTCCTGCTCGGCCACCCGGAGGTTGCGCGCCGACTTGTCGCGGGCCCGCATCACCTCGTCGAGGTACCCGGTGTGCCGGATCCGGGCCGCCTCGAGCAGGGCCTGGTAGATGGGGGCGTGCGTCGTCCGCCGGGCGATCTGCTCGTGGAGCTTGCCCGTCCACTCGCAGCGGGTCCTGCGGAAGAGCCGCGCCGCGTGGTGGATGAAGCCGGCGCCGACGCCGGCGCCGGTCAGGTTGTCGATCGGCACCGACCAGGCGTCGATCTCCTTCTTGGTGCGGACCAGCAGGTCGCGCAGGCCGGCGGGGTCGTCGCAGACGAGCGTCTCGTCGGCGTCGAGCCAGGCGATCCAGTCGCCCTGGCAGTGCTCGAGCGCGGCGTTGCGGGCCCGGGCGAAGTCGTCGTCCCAGTACCCGTCCACGACGGTGGCGCCCAGGTGCAGGGCGAGCTCCTGGGTGCCGTCGGTCGACCCGGTGTCGTACACCACCACCTCGTCGGCCACGTCCCGCAGCGACGCCAGGCAGTCGGCGAGGTTGGCGGCCTCGTCCTTCACGATGAGGCACGCGGACACGAGCGGGTGCCGGCGGCCGGCGCGCGTGGTGCCGGACTGGAACCGCTCCCGGTTCGACTCCTGCTCGGCGAACCAGTCGAGCCCGTTGGCCTCGAAGGTGCGGTGGCCCTCGTGGTGCACGAACGACTCGTGGCAGATGGCCAGGCCGTACCCGGCGCCGAGCAGCCGGCGGCACAGGTCGTCGTCCTCGTAGCCGCCGATGCCGTAGCTCTCGTCGAAGCCGCCGATCTCGTCGAAGGCGGACCGGCGGACGGCCAGGCAGAACCCGACCAGCCGGTCGACCGGGGTGGTCTGGCCCCGGTGCCCGGCCGCCCACGAGCGCGCGAAGGCGCGCATCTCTGCGACGCTCGTGTACGTCGCCTCGTCGACCTGCTGCGGGCCCGACACCATGTTCGACCGCGGCCCCGTGGCGCCGAGCGCGGGGTCGTCGGCGAGCGGCCGGACCAGCGCGTCGAGCCAGTGGCCGTGCACGAGCGTGTCGTTGTTCAGGAAGACGAGCACGCCGGTGCGCGCCGCCGCCGCCCCGTCGTTGCAGCCGCCGGCGAAGCCGCGGTTCTCCGGGTTGGAGACGACGTCGACCCAGGTCATCATCCGGAGCTGGGCGGCCGTGGCGTCGGTGGACCCGTTGTCGACCACGACGACCTGGTCGTGGACGCCGAGCGTGGGCCGCAGCGACTGCAGGCAGGCCCGGGTGGCGGCCCACGCGTTCCAGGCCGGGACGACGACGGTGACCGGGGGGCGCTGCATGTGCGAGTGCATCGGCACGCTGCCGGCGCGGGTGAAGCGCTCGGCCGGCGAGCGTGCCGACCTCCCACCGACGGTGGCTGCGAGGCGCCGGGAACCCTCCCCGCGGCGTCGGTGCGTGGTCGTCGCGTGCAGCCGGGCCTCAGCCCCGCGTGCACCCGGGCACCGGATGACGGGCGAGGCAGGCACAACAATCGCACAACTGGCGTGCCCGGCCTGCCGGTGCCCTCAAGATCCGCGCCGGGCGGGTCGAAGCACTCCCAGGACCGGGCTTGGCTCGCCGCCTCCTCCCCAGGGTGCGGCGGCCGGGACCGGTCCGCATGCAACGGATGCGTTCGGGCGGTCGCCGGCAGCCGGCGCCGGCCGAGAGCGAGGGTCCCATGGACGGGACCGTGATGAGGAGGAACGGATGTCTTCGCTCGTAGTGAACACCAACCTGTCGGCCATCGACGCCTACAACAACCTGAACACGACCGACGCCGCCATGACGAAGGCGATCTCGCAGCTTTCGTCCGGCCTGCAGATCCAGACGGCGGCCGACAACCCGGCCGGCTACGTGGTGTCCCAGGCGCTCGAGGCGCAGTCCAACGGCTACACCCAGGCGATCTCCAACGCCCAGAACGGCGTGTCGCTGATCCAGACGGCGTCGGGCGCGCTGAACCAGATCTCGTCGATCCTGCAGACCATGGACCAGCTGGCCCTGAGCTCGGCCAACGGCGCCACCAACGACACCAACTCGCTGAACGCCAACCAGCAGGAGTTCGCCGCCCTGCAGTCCCAGATCGACCAGATCGCCAACACCACGTCGTTCGGCACCACCGACCTGCTCAACGGGTCCTTCAGCAACCAGACCCTGCAGGTCGGCGCCTTCGACAACACCAACCAGCAGATCACGCTGAACATCGGCGCCGCGACGACCGGCGCCCTCGGGATCGGCACGAGCGCGGCATCGGTCGGCACGGCCACCGCCGCGGCCAACGCCGTCACCCTGGTGCAGGCGGCCATCAACCAGGTGGCCTCGCTCGAGGCGAGCGTCGGCGCCGTCCAGAACCAGCTGTCGGCGGTGGTGGCCAACCTGACCGTCGGCCAGCAGAACCTGACGGCGGCCTACAGCGGCCTGGTGGACGTCAACTTCGCCCAGCAGACCACGCAGTTCACCACCGACCAGATCCTGATGCAGTCCGGTGTCGCCATGCTCTCCCAGGCGCAGCAGACACCGTCGCTCGTCCTGAAGCTGCTCGGCTGATCCGGGGGCGCCACCACCTGACGGCGGGCGGGCGCCGGGTGGGGACGCCACCGGGTCGGCATGGCGGGCCGACCGGTCCGGTGCGGCGGCACCGGGCCGGTCGCCGGCCGGGCTCCGCCGAGCCAGCGGCGACGCGAGCCCGGTGGCCAGGGGCGGTTGGACGAGGACGACGAGGACGAGGCGACATGACGAGCTTCCCCACCAGCAACATCGGGCTGCAGACCCCCGCCATCATCGACAACAGCCTGGTCGGGAACTTCAACACGCAGGGGATCATCCAGGCGGAGCTGTCGCAGTACGAGCAGCCGATCGTCGACCTGAAGAACCAGCAGTCGACGCTCAACAGCAACGTCGGCGACTACCAGCAGATCAACACCGACCTGCAGGCGCTGCAGACCGCGGCGCAGGCGCTGTCGACCTCGAGCGGCTGGCAGGCCCGCCAGGCCACCTCGTCGGACCCGGCGGTCGCCACGGCGACGGCGACGTCGGGCACGCCGACCGGGTCGATCCAGTTCGTGGTGCAGCAGCTCGCCTCGGCGGAGTCGATGGTGTCGTCGGGGAGCGTGGCGTCCACGGCGGACGTCGTCACCTCGGCGCCGGACTACCTCCTGTCCCAGGGCGGTGGCCAGCTCGGGTTCAGCCAGCTGGCCAGCTCGGGCCTCACCCTCGGGCAGCACACGATCGACGTGACCCAGGCGTCGCAGGCCGCCACCACGACCGGCACCGTCGCCCTGTCCGGCCAGAGCGGCATCGCCGTCGGCTCCACCAACGACACCGTCAACGTGACCGTGAACGGCACGGCGTACACGCTGACGATCGGGGCGAGCCCCACCGGCGGCTACAGCGGGTCGGGGCTGCTCGGTGCCGTCCAGTCCGCCATCACCGCCGCCGGCGCCGGCGGCGTGCTGCAGGCCGGGTACAACAGCAGCGGCGACCTGGTCCTCTCCACCGTCAACCAGGGGAGCACCCAGTCCCTGCAGGTCACGGGCGGGACCGCCCTCGGCACCCTGGGCCTGTCGGCCATGACGTCCGCGGCGACCGGGACGGCGGGCATCGTGAGCGTCGACGGCACGTCCACCACCCTCAACACCGTCACCGCCGGCGGCACCGTCTCGCTGGCGGCGCCGACGGGCTCGGTCTCGGCCACCATCGCGTCGGCTCCGAGCACCGTGGGCGGGTCGCTGCTGCAGGTCGGCAGCCTGACGGCCACCGACGTGAGCACCGGCAACGGCTCGCTGGCCAACCTGGTGTCGAACATCAACGCTGCCGGCACCGGCATCACCGCGTCGGCGGTGGCGACCGGGACCAACCAGTACGTGCTGCAGCTGGCGTCGTCCACGACCGGCACCGCCGCCGACCTGTCGGTGAGCACCTCCGCATTCGCCGGCTCGGCGCTCGGGAGCATGAAGGTGGCGTCGGCCGGCGCCGACGCCCAGATCCAGGTCGGGGGATCGGGTGGCTACACGCTCACGTCCCAGAACGACACCTTCTCGGGGCTGCTCCCGGGCCTGTCGGTCACCGTCGCCGCCACCAGCACCAACCCCGTGACGGTCACGGTGTCGCCCGACGCCACGACCGTCGCCGGCAACGTGAAGACGATGGTCGACGCCGCCAACACCGTCCTCGGCGACATCCAGAAGTACGCCGGCTACAACGAGGCGACCAAGACGGGCGGCCCGCTCATGGGCTCGGCCGTGCTGCAGAGCCTCACCAACCAGATCCAGTCGATCTTCGCCTCCAACTCGGGGACCTCCACCCTGGGCAACGCCAAGAACGTCGGCATCTCGCTCACCGCCAACGGCACGCTCAGCTTCGACCAGGCCACCTTCGAGAGCGCCTTCGCCGCCAACCCGACCCAGGTGGCGAACCTGTTCACCGAGGGCGGGACGTTCACGCCGTCGAGCAGCACCTACACCGGGCAGGTGTCGGTCTCGGCCGCGGGGACGGGCACCCAGGCCGGGAGCTACGCCGTGAGCGTCAGCCAGTCGGCGCAGCAGGCCGTCGACACCGGCACGGCCCTGGGCTCCACGTCGGTGACGGCGGCGGAGACGCTCACGATCGCCTCGGGCGGCACGTCGGTCAACTACACGACCACCGCCGGGGAGCCTCTGACCCAGGTCGCCAGCGGCATCAACAACGCGCTGGCCCAGGCCGGGCTGCAGCTGTCCGCCCAGGTGCTGAGCAGCGGCACGCAGCTCCAGCTGGCCAGCACGGCCTACGGGAGCGCGGCGTCGTTCTCGGTCACCTCCACCAACACCGGCGCGGGCACGACCGGGCTGGCCGGCGCCACCGCCGGCACGCCGGCCACCTTCACCGGTGTCGACGTCGCCGGCACCATCGACGGCGTGGCGGCTGCCGGCAACGGCCAGTTCCTGTCCCTGCCGACGACGGCGTCGTCGCCGGCGGCGGGCCTGTCCCTGCAGGTGGCCGCCACCGGCATCACGAGCGCCACCACCCTCGGCACGATCGCCTACACGCCGGGCATCGCCCAGATGCTCACCAACGTGAGCGACGCCGCGTCCAACGCGGCCACCGGCTCGATCAGCGAGACCGTCAAGAACCTGCAGAACCAGTCGCAGGGGCTCAACACCCAGATCCAGTTCTACGCCAACATCGCCGCCGAGGAGCAGAAGATGCTCACCAACCAGTACGCGCAGCTCCAGACCACGCTGGGCACGCTGCAGAACCAGAGCCAGTCGCTGGCGTCGGCCCTGGCGGGCCTGGGCTGAGGGGGAGCGCCATGCCCAGAGGGTTCGCCACGGCCGAGGAGCTGCAGAACCGCTACCTCGGCGAGGCCATCGAGACGGCGACGCCGGCGGCACGGCTCGGCATGCTGCTCGACCGGCTGGAGCTCGACCTGCAGCGCGCCGACGCCGCCTTCGACGGTGGCGACCTCGCCGCCATCAACGACAACCTGGTGCACGCCCAGGAGATCCTGCTCGCCCTGGCCGGCACGCTGCGCATCGACGTGTGGGAGGGGGCGGCCCAGCTCGCCGGGCTCTACTACCACCTCCACGGCGAGCTCCTCGCCGCCAACATGGCCAAGGACCGCGACCGGCTGGCCAAGGCGCGCCCGATGGTCGCCCAGCTGGCGGGGGCGTGGCGGGCCGCCATCTCGGGGGACACCACCGTCGCCGCTGGTGCAGCCATCGCCGGCGGCGCGGCCATCGCCGCCAGCGCGGCGCCGGTGGCGGTGCCGGCCAGTGGCGCGGCGTGAGGACGGCGCCATGACGTCGCCGGCGGCCGCCGCCCCGACGTGGCCCGAGGCGCTCGACGCCATGGAGCGCCGGCTCGACGCCGCGGCCCGCACCGTCTTGGAGCACGCCGAGGCACCGGCGGCGGCCGTGGTCCTCCCGGCGGAGCCGCTCCCCGCGGTCCTGGCGCCGAGGGCCGCCGCGCTCCTGGAGGCGACCAAGGCCATGGAGCGCACGGTCGGGCGCGCGCTCGGCGAGGTCGGCGAGCGGCTCGGGCGGGCTGCCACCGGTCGCCGGCGGGCCCGGCAGTGGGAGCAGCCGGCAGCCCCCGCGTACGTCGACCGCCGCGCCTGACTCCGCCGGCGGCGGCCCGCCCCGGACCGCCCCGCCGCTGGCCGTTCAGGGGCGCTGGCCGTTCAGGGGCGCCGCCGCCCGATGACGGCGACGTGGCCTTCGATCGTGGTGCGCGGGGGGAGCTCGTCGTCCGACAGCACCCGCAGCCCGGCCCGGACGTCCGCCTCCGTGAGCAGCCCGCGGGCGACCATCTCGTCGGCCGCCAGGCTGAATCGGTCGAACAGGAAGGTCCGGTCGACGTCGGAGGGCGAGGACGGCCCGTAGGCGGCCTGCGGCATGACGAGCACCGCGGTCACGGTGAACCCGGCTTGGTCGAGCAGCCCGGGCACCTTGCGCCCGACGTTCCGGTCGCCGCCGCGGGCCCGCTGCAGCTCGGCGAAGGCGGCGCGCAGCCTGGCGAGGGGTGCGGGGGGCTCCGGATGGACGATGGACATGCCGTCCTCGACGTCGATGACGCAGATCGCGCCGCCGGGGCGCAGCACGCGGGCCATCTCGGCCAGCGTGGCGCCCGGCTCGGGGAAGTACTGCAGGACGAAGCGGATGGTGGCGGCGTCGAAGGTCCCGTCGGGGAACGGGAGGGCGGTGGCGTCGCCGGCGGCGAACGACGTGCCGCCAGCCCCGGCCCGGGCGCCTGCGGGGCCCCACCCCGACGCCCGGACGAGGTCGCGCAGCGCCACGGCCTGCCGGAGGCGGTCGACGTCCACGTCGACGCCGACGGCGGTGCCGCCGGTCGCCCCGGCCAGCTCGACCGCCAGCGGGCCGAAGCCGGTGCCGACGTCGAGCAGGCGACCGCCGGGAGGCATCCCGATCATCCCGTACAGGGCGCGGCGCGGCGGTCCCGTCAGGAGCGTCTGGAGGAGCAGCCACCGGTCCTCGCCGTCGTGCCGGGCCAGGAGCGCGCGGTAGGCCTGGTCCACCGGCTCCCACGTCGGGGACCCGCCCGCTGGTGGCGGTGTCGCCGGCGATGCCGAGGGCGCGGGCGAGAGCGCCGAGGGCGCGGCGTGGGGTTGGGCCTGGGCCATGGCGCCAGCGTGGCACACCGCTCGCGATCGGCTGAGGATCCCCGCTCGGCAGGGGATCCCCGGTCGGCAGGGGCCCCCGGTGGGGGCGGCGCGTCCCGCCCGGCCGGTGCTGCCGAGCCGCCACGCTGCCCGGCCGCTGCCCGGGCGGCGCCGGAGCGACGCGGAGCGACGCCGGGCGGCGCCGGAGTGACGAGGACCGACGCCGAGCGATGCCTGAGCGACATCCGAGCGATTGCCACGGAACGCGCTAAAGCAAGCGCGGGCTGTTGCCGAGATCACCAGGGAGCACGGTGCCAGGACGGCACCACCGCCGCCCAGGACGGGCGCACGACAGCCTCCCCGCGACAGTGCAGGGGGGTGGCAACGAGCGAACGTCAGGGGTGTGAGCGATGAGCGGCATCACCGGTGTGCTGCAGTTCGCCGTCGACGGACTGGCCCAGCAGCAGCAGACCATCGCCAGCAATCTGGCCAACTCGGAGACCCCCGGGTACATCGCCCAGCAGGTCAACTTCCAGTCGAGCCTGCAGCAGGCGCTCGGCGCGCCGACCGGCGGGACGGCCCAGGTCGCCGTGGTGGACACGACCAACCCGCCGGCGACCGACGGCAACAACGTCAACACCAGCCAGCAGCTGGTGGCGGCCGAGAAGACCACCCTGGAGTACCAGACCATGGTGGACATGCTCAACGCCCAGTTCCGGCTGGTGCAGGGAGCCACCGGCGGGAGCTTCCAGTGAGCGGCCTGTTCGGCGCCATCGGCATCACCGGCAGCGGCATCGACGCCGCCCAGACGTGGATCGACACGAACGCCGGCAACCTCGCCAACATGAACGACACGGTGCCCACCGCGCAGGGCGCATACCAGCAGCAGACGCCCGTCTTCACCCCGGTGGTCGGCGCCAACGGCCAGGGCGACGGCGTGGCGGTGTCGTCGATCCAGCTCGGGTCCGCCGTCGGCCGCCTGGTCTACGACCCGTCCAACCCCCAGGCCAACGCCCAGGGCATGGTCCGGCAGCCGGCCATCAGCATGAGCACCCAGCTCGTGCAGCTCGTGCAGGCGCAGAACCAGTACCAGGCCAACACGGTGGCGTTCAAGCGGGCCCTCACCGCGTACCAGTCGGCGCTCACCCTGGGGTCGTGACGTGATCCCGCCCATCGCACCGCTCCCGCCGCTGCCGTCGGCGCCCCCCGCCGGGGGCGCCGCACCCGCGTCGGGCGCCTCCGGGGGGTTCGCCAGCCAGGTCGCCCACGCCATCGACCAGGTGCAGCAGACCCAGAACACGGCGTCGTCGCTGGAGGCGCAGGCGGCGGCCGGCCAGGGGAGCATCACCGACGCCATGATCGCCGCCACCCGGGCCTCGCTCGCCACGCAGGTGACCGTCGCCCTCACCAACAAGGCCATCACGGCCTTCACCGACGTCATGAACCTCCAGATCTGACATGGCCCTCGTCCCAGCGAACGACCAGATCACCCGGCTGCGCGAGACCGCCAAGCGGTTCGCCGGCGGGTTCACGACCGGCCAGAAGGCGGTCACCATCGCCGCGGTCGCCGCCGTGCTCGTCGGTGCCGTCCTGTTCATGTCGATGTCGGGGAAGCCGACCTACGCCCCGCTCTTCACCAACCTGCAGCCCGCTGACGCCGCCAACATCACGGCCAAGCTGACCTCCGACGGCGTGCCGTTCCAGCTCAGCAACAACGGCAGCACGATCATGGTGCCGGCCAACGACGTCGCCACCCAGCGCCTCGCCATGGCCCAGGCCGGCCTGCCCGCCCAGAGCACGGTGGGGCTGTCGCTGCTCGACAAGGAGGGCATCACCGCCTCCAACATGACCCAGCAGGCCGACTACCTGCGGGCCC
This sequence comes from Actinomycetes bacterium, assembly GCA_021798135.1. Lineage (GTDB taxonomy): Bacteria > Actinomycetota > Acidimicrobiia > Acidimicrobiales > UBA8190 > JAJZYI01. The sequence continues at coordinate 18,777 of JAJZYI010000010.1, forward strand.
TGCAGGGCGAGCTGGAGCAGACGATCGACGCCATCTCCGGGGTCTCCAGCTCGCAGGTCACCATCGCGCTGCCCGCCAACCAGTCCTTCGCCGTCACGACCGCCAACCCCACGGGGGCGTCGGTCCTCGTCACCATGGTCCCCGGCCAGACCCTGAGCAGCGGCGAGGTGCAGGCCATCGTCCACCTCGTCGGGTCCTCGGTGCCGAACCTGAGCCCGGGCCAGGTGACGGTGGCCGACTCGAACGGCAACCTGCTCGCCGGTCCCGGCGTGGCCGTCGGCGCCGGCTCGAACAACGCCACCCAGTCCTACGACAGCCAGGTCCAGGGCAAGGTCGAGGCCTACCTTGGCGCCGTGCTCGGCCAGAACAACGCCGACGTCCAGGTCAACGCCACGCTCAACTACGACAAGGTCAACACCACCACGCAGAGCATCCTGCCCGGCGCCAACGGCAAGCCGGCCAGCTTCTGCACCCAGACGAGCACGTCGACGCAGACCTACACGGGCACCGGGGTCCCTCCCGGCGGCGCCGCCGGCACCATCACCACCACCGTCGGCGCCGGGACCGGGAACTACAAGCAGTCGTCCGGTTCGCAGACGTGCGAGACGAACCAGCAGACCGTCACCGACCAGCAGGCGCCCGGAACGGTCAAGAGCCAGTCGGTGGCCGTGCTGGTCAACTCGGCGGCACTCCCCAAGGGCGTGAGCCTGGCCCAGCTGCAGGCGGGCGTGGCCGCCGCCGCCGGCATCAACACCGCCCGCGGCGACACCCTGGCCTTCAGCGCCATGCCGTTCTCCACGGCGGCGGCCAAGCAGGCGGCCAAGGCGGCGGCGGCCGCCGCGGCGGCCGGGAAGTCGAAGTCGCTCGTGTCCGAGGCCCGGGTGCTCGTGGTGGCCCTGGCCGTGCTGCTCGCGCTCTTCCTCCTGTGGCGCTCGGCCCGCAAGGCCCGCTCCACCGTGGTGATGGGCCCGATGAGCGCCGCCGACGCGCTCAGCGCCCTGTCGATGCCGGTGCTCCCGGGCGAACCGACCAGCCAGCTGCCCGCCGTGCCCGCCCTGGACGTCTCGAGGAGCACGGAGGCCGCCACCGTGAACAGCTTCATCGACAGCCAGCCCGACGAGGTGGCCACCATGCTGCGCGGCTGGCTCAGCGGCAACCCGGGCTCGGGGGCGTCGTGATGCCGACGCTCACCAGCCCGCAGAAGGCCGCCGTGGTGCTGGCGCAGCTCGACGACGTGCGCGCCACCAAGGTGCTCAAGGCCATGTCCGAGAGCGAGGTGGTGGAGCTGATGGCCGCCATGGCCACCCTGCCGGCGCTCGACGCCACCGCCGTGCGCGCCGTGCTGGCCGAGTTCGTCGGCCAGGCGGCCGCGCTCCTCCAGGTCGGCCAGGGCGGCGTGGAGGTGGCCCGCCGCCTGCTGCGCGAGCGGCTCGGGGCGGCGAAGGCGGAGGAGGTGCTGCAGCAGTTCCTGCAGGCCGGCCAGTCCCGGCCGCTCGCCATCCTGCAGCGCATCGACCCCCAGCAGATCATCAGCTTCATCGGCGACGAGCACCCCCAGACGGTGGCCGTCGTCCTCGCCCACCTGCCGTCCGACCACGCCGCGCAGGTCCTCGCCACGCTCGACGACCAGCTGCGCACCGACGTCTCGCGCCGGATCGCCACCATGGGGCGGATCGCCCCCGACGTCGTCCAGACCATCGCCACCACGCTGGAGCAGAAGCTGGCGGCGGTGCTGCGCGCCGGCGTCGGGCCCGAGTCGGAGGTGGGCGGCGTGGGCTCGATCGTCGCCATCTTGAACCAGAGCGACCGGGCCTCGGAGAAGCAGATCCTCGCGTCGCTCGAGGAGAGCGACCCGGAGCTGGCCGAGAAGATCCGCAACGAGATGTTCGTCTTCGACGACGTCGTCAACCTCGACGACCGCACCCTGCAGCGCGTCCTGCGCAACGTGGTGCCCAAGGATCTCGCCGTCGCCCTCAAGGGCGTCGACGACGAGATCCGCGACAAGTTCCTCCGCAACATGTCCGAGCGCGCCGCCCAGGACCTGACCGACGAGATCGAGCTGCTCGGGCCCACCCGCCTGTCGCAGGTCGAGTCCGCCCAGCAGGCGGTGGTCAAGGTCGTGCGCGAGCTCGAGGCGACCGGCGAGATCGTCCTGGCGCGAGGCGACGATGAGTTCGTCTAGCCCCCAGACGCCGGCCGGCGCGCTGCCCCACGCCCCGGCCCGCCGGTCGCCCGGACGGATCTGGCGGGGGCTCGACACCGACCACGTCCCCGCGGCGAGCTTCGCCGTGCAGCTCCCGGTCGACAGCGCCGGCACCGGGACGTCGGTGGCGGACCGGATCGAGGCGGCGCGCGCCGAGGCCTACGCGAGGGGCCGGGCCGACGCCGCCGCGGAGCTGGCCGCCAGCTTCGAGGGGGAGCGGCGGGCCGCCGTGGGGCGACTGGCCGACGCCGTCGCCGCCGCCGCCGCCAAGGTCGCCGAGCAGCGCCGCTCCGCGGTGCTCCAGGCCGAGCGGGAGCTGGTGTCGCTCGCCGTGGACCTCGCCGAGGCGCTCGTGCAGCACGAGCTGGCCGTCGGCCGCAGCGCCGCCGTCGGCGCCCTGGAGCGGGCGCTCGGCCTGGTGCCCAGCGGCGAGGACCTCGTCGTGCGCCTCCACCCCGGCGACGTGATCGACGCCGTCGACCTGCAGGGGCGCATCCCGGACCGCCAGGTCCTGGTCGTCGCCGACCCCGGGGTGGAGCCTGGCGGCTGCGTGGTCGACGCCGGGCCCTGCCACGTCGACGCGCAGATCGGGCCGGCGCTGGCCCGGGCCCGGGAGGTCGTCGCCCAGCTCCGCCCGCCCGGCCGCGGCCCCGCCCGGCTGGAGCAGGCGGGGGTGCCGGCGCCGTGAGCGTGGTCCCCGACGCGCTGCGGGCCGGCCTGCTCGGCGCCCTCGCGCCCCGCCGGACGGGCCGGGTCACCCGCCTGGTGGGCCTGCGCGTCGAGGTGGAGGGCGTGGAGGCCGCCGTGGGCGACGCCGTGCGCGTGTGGCGCGGCGGCGGGACGCTGGACGCCGAGGTGGTGGCCGTCCAGGGCTCCACGCTGGCCTGCATGCCGCTCGGCGACCTCACCGGCGTCCGCTTCGGCGACCGGGCCGAGGCGCTCGGCCGCCCCCTGCCGCTGGCCGTCGGCGAAGGCCTCCTCGGCCGCGTCCTCGACGGCCTGGGCCGGCCGATCGACGACGGGCCGCCGCTCGCCGACTGGGAGGAGGTGTCGGTCGACGCCGCCCCGCCCCACCCGCTGCGCCGGGACCTGGTCGACCGGCAGCTCGCGCTCGGCGTCCGGGCGCTGGACACGCTGGTGCCGTGCGGGCGCGGCCAGCGCCTCGGCATCTTCGCCGGGTCGGGGGTCGGCAAGTCGAGCCTGCTGTCGATGATCGCCCGCGGGACCGACGCCCAGGTGTCGGTCCTGGCCCTGGTCGGCGAGCGAGGCCGCGAGGTCAACGAGTTCATCCAGCGCGACCTGGGGCCCGAGGGCCTGGCCCGGTCGGTCGTCGTCGTCGCCACCTCCGACGAGCCCGCCCTGGTGCGGATCCGGGCCGCCTTCACGGCCACGCGCATCGCCGAATGGTTCCGCGACCGCGGCATGGACGTGGTGCTCATGATGGACTCGCTCACCCGGTTCGCCATGGCGCAGCGCGAGGTGGGCCTGTCGGCGGGCGAGCCGCCGGCGACGAGGGGCTACCCTCCGTCGGTGTTCTCGCAGCTGCCGAAGCTGCTGGAGCGGGCCGGCGCCGCGGAGACCGGCAGCATCACCGGGCTGTACACCGTGCTGGTCGAGGGCGACGACATGAACGAGCCCATCGCCGACGCGGCGCGGTCGATCCTCGACGGCCACATCGTGCTGTCGCGCCGGCTGGCGACGGCTGGCCACTTCCCGAGCATCGAGGTCCTCGACTCGATCTCCCGGGTGGAGCCGGCCATCACCACGCCCGAGCGCCGGTCCCACGCCCGCGAGCTCCGGCGCCTGATGGCGGCGCACCGCGACGCCCGCGACCTGATCGAGATCGGGGCGTACGTGCGCGGCGCGAACCCGCTGGTGGACCGGGCCGTCGCCCTGCAGGACGTCATCGACGCGTTCCTGCGCCAGGACGTCGCCGAGACGGTCCCCGCCGAGGCGTCCTGGGGCGACCTGCAGCTGCTGGTGGAGGCGTCGATGCAGCTGGCGGCGGCACGGTGAAGCGCTACCGCTTCCGGCTCGAGGCCGTGCTGCGGGCGCGCCGCGCCCAGGAGGACATGGCCCGCCAGGAGCTGGCCCGCGCCAACCGCACGCTGCAGGCGGCCGACGACCTGCTCCGGGCCGAGCAGGACCGGTACCGGGCCCTTGCGGCGCCGAGCGGGACCGTCGACGTGGCCGGGGAGCTCGGCGAGCGCCAGCGGCGCGAGCTGGTGGCCGCAGCCGCGCACGAGGCAGGGCTGCGGCGCGAGGACCTGGCCGTGGCCGCCGCCGTCCAGCAGGCGGCGTGGCGCGAGGCCGCCCAGCGCGTCGCCGCCCTGGAACGCCTGGACGCCCGGCGGCGTGCCGACCACGAGCTGGCGCTGAACCGCTCGGTCGCCGCCGAGATCGACGACCTCGTCACCTCGCGGTTCACGCCCGAGGCCGGGAGCCGGCGGGTGGCCCGCCCCGGCGGCGCCGGAGCCTCGGTGCCTCCCCGGACCGGCGGAGGGGGGCTCCGGTGAGCACCGTCGAGGCGGCGACCGTCGTCCAGCAGATCCAGGCCCTCGACTCGACGCTGGCCAACCTGGGGCCGTCGATGGCCCAGGCGGCGCCGTCCGGCTCGTTCGCCGCCGTCCTCGACAACATCCGGGCGCAGATGGCCGCCATCGGGACCGACCCCGCGGCGTCGGCACCGGCCGGCGCCGGGTTCCTGTCGACCAGCGGCCTGGTCGGGCTGCAGGCCGGCACGGGCGGCTCGGGCCCGACAGGTGCCCAGGTGGTCGGCGAGGCCGCCCAGTTCGTCGGCGTGCCGTACCAGTGGGGGGGCACGTCGCCCACCACCGGCTTCGACTGCTCCGGCCTGGTCCAGTACGTCTACGGCCAGCTCGGCGTGGCGCTGCCCCGCACCAGCCAGGAGCAGGCCACGGTGGGGACGCCGGTCGCCGGCCTGGCCCAGGCGCAGCCCGGCGACCTCGTCTTCTACGAACCGGGCCCGAACGGCCCCGGGCACGTCGGCATCTACATCGGCAACGGCAAGATCATCGACGCGCCCCACACGGGCACCAGCGTGCAGGTCCAGGCCGTCGGCCAGCCGTTCGAGATCCGGCGGGTGCTGGCGGGTCCCGGTCAGGGCGCCGGGCCCGGACTGTCCGCCGTGGGCGGCGCCATCCCCGCGAGCCTCGGCGTCCCTTCGTCGCTCCTGCCGCTCTTCGAGCAGGCCTCCGCCCAGTCCGGGGTGCCGGCCTCGCTGCTCGCCGCCGTCGCCAAGCAGGAGTCCGGCTTCAACCCGCGGGCCGTCAGCAGCGCCGGAGCGCAGGGCCTCATGCAGCTGATGCCGTCGACCGCCGCCGGCATGGGCGTCGACCCCTTCGACCCCCAGCAGGCGATCGGCGGCGCCGCACGCCTGCTGTCCAGCTACCTGCAGCAGTACGGAGGGTCCGTGCCCCTCGCGCTGGCCGCCTACAACGCAGGCCCGGGTGCGGTGGCGAGCTACGGCGGGGTGCCGCCGTACGCGCAGACGCAGGCGTACGTGAGCAGCATCCTCGGGTCGCTCGGAGTGGCGTGGTGAGCGGCGCGGCCCCTGTCGGCGCAGGCGCCGCGACTGCCGGTCCGGCCGCAGCCGGTCCCGTGCCAGGTGCAGGCGCACCGAACGTCAAGCCGGGAACCGCCGCCGAGCCCGGCTCGGACGGGTTCGGCGCCGTGCTGCGCCAGGCCGGTGCGGTGCCGGCGGGTCCCGCCGCCGCGAGCGCGGGCCGTCCCCCCGGGGGCGGCGGGACCGGGCAGTCCGGCGGTCACGCCGGTCCGGCCGGCAGCGGTCACTCGGGTCCGGCCGGCAGCAGTCACTCGGGTCCGGCCGGCGGCGGTCACCACCGC
>JAJZYI010000274.1 GCA_021798135.1 Actinomycetes bacterium
GGCTCGGGAAGGCAGCGAAGGCGAACGGCGGCGGCACCACGCCCGCCAGCGGTGACACCAGCATGCGGACCGGGACCCAGTCCCCGCTCGCATGCCTGAGCCGGGCCGCCGTCCACGCGCCCCGGCGGTCCTCGGCCGAGCGGCCGACGGCCATGATCAGCCCGGGCACGTCGTCCGCGTGCACGAGCTCCATGAGGCGGGCTCCGGCCGCCTCGGCGGGATCGCAGCCCAGCAGGTGCGAGCAGTCGACGCTCAGGCTCTCGATCTGCCACCCGGCGCCGACGAACCCGAAGAGCATCTGGCCCGCGACCGCGTCGGCCGCGACCGTGGTCCTGCCGGGCCGGTCGTCGTTCCCCGGCGGCAGCACGGACGCGCCCACCTCGTCCCGCCTGCTCGCTGCATCAGCTTCCGGTGCCGCCCCAGTCGATCCGCCATCGTGAGCCCACGATGTCGGTCTCCTCATCGCGACGCCCCCTCTCGGGTCCTTCCGACCCCACTTCGCCGTCCGGCTCCACCGTTCAAGGCATCGGTCAAAGGATACTCAACGTTGAGTTAGTAGCGATACCTTGACCGGGCCGCAGTGGAGGCACCGGGTGGCGACGGTGCCCACCGCATCGCCGGACGCTGGCGGCCGCCACGCCCTTGCGGACCGCCACGCCCTTGCAGACCGCCACGCCGTTGCGGACCGCCACGCCCTTGCGGACCCGGGCGTCAGCGGCACCGCTTGCGGGCCCCGGGGGGCGCGCGCGGAGCGGCTCAGGGCCGGAGGTCGGCCAGCAGCTCGGCGACGGTCTCGGCGGGCAGCTCCACGCCGTGGCGGTACGCGGGGTGGTCGACGGCCAGCCGGACCGGGCCACCGGCCAGCTCGTCGACCTGTGCCGGCGACAGGGTCCACCGGACGTAGTGGACGGCCGGGGTCACCTCGGCCCGCGTGAGCTGGCTCTCGTGGCCGGCTTCGGGGACGGACCGGATCGTGCTGCCGCCCGCCAGCTCGAGCACGACGGCACGCTCGATGCCGACGAGGCTCGGCAGCCACGTGCGCAGCTGCTCCTCGTCGGTCAGCTCGATGAACAGGGTGGCCGAGAGCTCGCCGGGCTCGGGGATGAGCGGGTTGTACGCCCGCAGCTCGTCGAGGACCGCGTCGTCCGACACGATCCGCTCCGCCCGGACCATCTCGTGGACCTGGAAGCGGACCGTCTCGCGGTTCTCGAACACCAGTGACACGATCGGGCCGACGGACACCCTGCGGCGGCGCTTCAGCGCCATCACCTCGCGGCGGACGTCGTCACGCGCCCGCTCGTAGGCGCGCAGGTCCATGATGTCGTCCAGCTCGAGTGCGCGGCTCATGCCCAGCCTCCTCTCCGCTCGTGGTCGCCGGTCCCGGCTCCCCGTGGTGGCCCCGCTCCATGATGGCCGCCAGCGACGGCAGCGGGGGGGCCACCGGGTCCCGGCCGGCCAGGCGCCGGGCGCGCCCGGGGAACGAGGAGCCCTGCATGCCCGGCACCCGCAAGACCCCAGGCAACAGGGTGGACCGGCCGGCCCGCGGTGCAGGGCCGGCCGGTCCACCCGAGGCTCAGGCCTGGCCGACCGAGGCCAGGCCCTGGTTGAACCGCCCGGCGTGGCTCTTCTCCGCGCGGGCCAGCGTCTCGAACCAGTCGGCGATCTCGTCGAAACCCTCGTCGCGAGCCGTGCGCGCGAAGCCCGGGTACATCTCCGTGTACTCGTAGGTCTCGCCCTCGATGGCGGACTTCAGGTTGTCCTGGGTGCTGCCGACCGGCACGCCCGTCACCGGGTCGCCGACCTCCTTCAGGAAGTCGAAGTGCCCGAAGGCGTGGCCGGTCTCGCCCTCGGCCACCGAGCGGAACAGCGCGGCGACGTCCGGGTAGCCCTCGACGTCGGCCTTCTGGGCGAAGTACAGGTACCGGCGGTTCGCCTGGCTCTCGCCGGCGAATGCCTCCTTCAAGTTGCTCTCGGTCTTTGAACCCTTCAGCTCAGCCACGGTGCCACTTCCTCCTCGTCGTGTCGGATGGTGCGTCTGCGCAGGCCCCGCGTCGGCCGCCGGTCCTGCGCCGTCGGTGCTGCTGCCGTGCGTGACCAGGGACCGGTCACGCCGGGTGGGGGACGGCGGGCTCGGGCGCGCCGGCGGTCGCCGGCCCGGCCCCGGGCCCGTCGGGCGGTGCGCCCGGCCTGCCGGGGGCCGCACCGACGCCGGCACCTGGCCGGCAGTCCGCGCACACCCCCCGGAAGACCACCTCGGCCGGTCCCACCGCGAACCCCGCGTCCTCGCCCGCCGGCACCCGCAGCGCCGAGAAGTCGGCGTGCAGGTCCCGGACCTTGCCGCAGGCGCGGCAGACGAGGTGGTGGTGCGCGGTCGCCACGTTCGGGTCGAACCGGGCGGTCCCCGTCCCGAGGTCGAGCATGGCGATCTCCCCCAGCGAGGCGAGCTCGTGGAGGGTCTGGTACACCGTCTTGAGCGAGATGGTCTCCATCTGGCGCCGTGCAGCCTGGTGCACGGCCTCGGCCGTGGGATGCGTCACGTCCCCGTAGAGCACCCGGAAGATGCACTGGCGCTGGGCCGTGACCTTGCGGCCGTTGGCCCGGAAGACCTCGACCATCTCGCTCGGGTGGCGCATCGAGGCCAGACTAGCGGGCCGCGGAACTAGTCGTTACTCGTTGTTTGTTGACAGGTATTGTTGGTTCGTCGCCTCGGAACGACCCCGGCGGCCCCGGTCACCGTGCCGCCCGTCGACGCGTCGCCCCAGGTGGCAGGTCCAGGGCCGGCGCTGTGGCAGGCTGGCGGCGTGGCTTCCACACGGTCCCCGGGAACGCCCGGCCGCGCCACCGGCACGGCCAGCACCACCGGCACGGCCAGCACCACCGGCACGGCCAGCACCGCCGGCACGGCCAGCACCACCGGCACGGCCAGCACCACCGGCACGGGGTTCGACCGGGAGCGTGCGCTGCGGCGCATGGCGGAGGAGACGTTCGACGTGCTCGTCGTCGGTGGTGGGATCACCGGCGCCGGCGTCGCCCTCGACGCCGCTGCGCGGGGCCTGCGCACCGCCCTGGTGGAGCGCCACGACTTCGCCTCGGGCACGTCCTCGGCATCGTCCAAGCTCGTCCACGGCGGCATCCGCTACCTGCAGCAGGGTGACGTCCGGCTGGTCTACGAGGCGCTGCACGAGCGCCAGCGGCTGCTCCGCAACGCCCCGCACCTCGTGCACGTCCTGCCGTTCCTCATCCCGCTGTTCGGGCGCGACGGCGTGGTGGGCGCCGGCGTCGCCCGGGCGTACGCCACCGCCCTGTGGCTGTACGACGTCACGGGCGGCTGGCGCATCGGCCGCCGCCACCGCAGGGTCGCCCGCGACGAGGTCCTCGGGCACCTCCCCACGCTGCGAACCGACCGGCTGGTGGCCGGCTTCGTGTACTTCGACGCCCAGACCGACGACGCCCGCCTCACCCTGGCGGTGCTGCGGACGGCTGCGCTCGACTTCGGCGCCGTGGTGGCCAACTACGCCGAGGTGGTCGAGCTCGTGCGCGACGAGCGGGGTGCGGCGGCGGGTGCAGTGGTCCGGCGCACGGCGCCGGGTGAGGCTGGTGAGATCCGGGTCCGCGCCCGGGTCGTCGTGAACGCCACCGGCGTGTGGGCGGACGAGGTGCGAGCCCTCGACGAGGGCACCCACCCCAGGACCACCCGGCCGGCGAAAGGCGTGCACCTGACCGTCCCCGGCGACCGGCTGCCCGCCGACATCGCCGCCGTCGTCCCGGTCCCGGGCGACCGGCGGTCGATCTTCGTGGTGCCGTGGCCCGACGGCGACGACGTGTACGTCGGCACGACCGACACCGCCTGGGACGGGCCGCTCGACGAGCCGGTGTGCACCGCGGACGACGTGGCCTACCTGCTCCGCGCCGTGAACGCCGTGGCCGGGACCGAGGTCCGTCCGAAGGACGTGACCGGGGTCTGGGCGGGCCTGCGGCCACTGCTGGCGCCGGCAGTGAGCGAGCCGGGCACGGGCGGCTCCACGGGCACAGAAGGCACAGCCGGCACAGCCGGCACAGCCGGCACAGCCGGCACAGCCGGCCCAGCCGGCCCAGCGAACGACGGTCGCGGGGAGCTCTCCGCCGTGGCACGCCTGGCCGCCACGGCGCGCCGCGCCGCCCGGTCGCGCCGGGCCTCGGCACCGAGCAGTCGCACCGCCGACCTCTCCAGGCGGCACCGGGTGATGGTCTCCCCCGCCGGCGTGGTGACCGTCACGGGCGGCAAGCTGACGACCTACCGGCTGATGGCCGAGGAGACCGTGGACACCGTGGTCCGGAGGCTCGGCCCGCTGGCACCGCCCGGCGCTCGGCAGTGCCCGACGCGCAGGCTCGCCCTCCACGGCGCGCCGGTGCCGGCACCTGGTGACGGCCGCCGCCGGGCATCCAGGCCCGAGCCGCCGCTGGGCACGCCGGCGGCCGGCGGCGGCGCCACGCTCGGCACGGCAGCCGGCGGTGCCCTGGTCGACCCGGCCACCGCCGCGGCGCTCGCCGCCAGGTACGGCACCGAGGTCGACGCGGTCCTGGCCGAGGCGGCGGGCGACCCGGACCTGCTGCGCCCCATCGTCCCCGGGCTGCCCTACCTCTGGGCCGAGGTGCGCTGGGCTGCCCGGCACGAGATGGCCGTCACGGTCGACGACGTGCTGACCCGCCGGACGCGGGCGACACTGCGCGACGCCCGGGCCGCCGCGGCGGCCGCCGGCGCCGTCGCCGAGCTGCTCGCCGCCGCCACCG
>JAJZYI010000011.1 GCA_021798135.1 Actinomycetes bacterium
TCGGGCGCACCGGCGGCGGTGTCGACGTCGCCCTCCAGCACCTGGCCGCGGCCGCCGTCGACGGTGACCAGCTCGCCGTCGCGCAGGACCGTGGTGGCGACACGCGTCCCCACCACGCACGGCACGCCGAGCTCGCGCGAGACGATGGCGGCGTGGCACGTCATGCCGCCCCCGTCGGTGACCAGGGCGGCGGCCCGCCGCATGGCCGGCACCCAGTCGGGGCTGGTCATCGGCGCCACCAGCACCTCGCCGTCGCGCAGCGAGCGCCCCTCCGCCGGCGTCCGCAGGACGCGCACGACGCCCGCGGCCCGGCCCCGGGAGGCGGCCAACCCGCTCACCAGGACCCTGCCGGCCTGCGCCGGCGCGGCCGCCCGCTCGTGCAGGGTCGTGATCGGCCGGGACTGGACCAGGTACGTCCTCCCCCCGGCCATCGCCCACTCGGTGTCCTGGGGCGCGCCGTAGTGGCGCTCGACGTCCAGGCCGAGCCGGGCCAGGCCCAGCACCTCCTCGTCCGACAGCACCCTCCTCGCCCCCTCGTCGGGGGTCATCGCCACCTGCCGGTCGCTCCCGTCGTCGCCCCGGACGATCTGGACCGTCTGGTGGCCCACGCGGACGCTCTCGATGACGGGCCCCTCCTTGGCCACCACGTAGGTGTCGGGCTCCACCATGCCGCTCACGACGACCTCGCCCTGCCCGAAGGCCGCCTCGATCACGATCGTGTCCGTGGCGTCGGTCGCCGGGTCGGCGGTGAACATCACGCCCGACCGCTCCGACGGCACCATGCGCTGCACCACGACGGCGAGCGCCGGCTCCTCGGTGACGTGCTCGACGGAGCGGTACGCGATGACCCGCTCGCCGTAGATCGAGGACCAGCAGTCGACCACCCGCGCCAGCAGCGCGCGGTCGCCGGCGACGTTGGTGTACGTCACGTTCATCCCGGCGAACGACGTCCCCGCCGTGTCCTCGGCGGTGCCCGACGACCGGACGGCCACGCGCAGCTCCGGCCCGCCGAGCTCGTGGTAGGCGTCGAGGACGGCGGTGGCCAGCTCGCCGGGCATGGGGGTCTGGCGCACCAGCTCGCGCGCCTGCAGGGCCGTGTCGGCGAGCGCCGACGGGTCGTCGGGCCGCGCCTTGGCCAGCAGGTCGTTCAGCGCCTGCCGCGTCCCGCTGCGCTCGATGGCGTCACGGTAGGCGCTGGCCGTCACCACGAAGCCCGGTGGGACGGGCAGGCCCGCCCTGGTCATCTCGCCCAGGTTGGCACCCTTCCCTCCGGCCTCAGCCACGTCGCCGACGCCGATCTCCTCGAACCAGACCACAGGCTGCATCGGCCGCTCCTCGCACGAGCTACCACGCGAGCATTCCCTCGGCGGCGGACGCCGACCAGGGTCGAAGGTCCCGCTGCCGGCCGCGTGCACCGCCCGGCCGGCCCAGGGACCGTTGTCGGGACCAACGGCCCTAGGCGCACCTCCGCCGCAGCCGGCACCATGGCCTGGGCATGGTCGAGCGGGCCCGTGCGCGACCGCCGAGTGCGCCGGCCGCCGTGCACGGGCTCGCTGACCGTCCTGCCGCCGGCCGCCGCGATCGCGCCGGACCGGCGAGCGACACCCCGGGACGACGCACGGAGGCGCACATGGCTGCAGGGAGCGACACGGCTGGCGGCCAGGCGGCGGCGTTCCACGGGTTCCAGGTCCGCTTCCACGGGCGCGGCGGGCAGGGGGTCGTCACCGCCGCCGAGCTGCTGTCGGTGGCGGCGTTCACCGAGGGCCGGCACGCCCAGGCGTTCCCGAGCTTCGGGTCGGAGCGGGCGGGGGCACCCGTCGTGGCCTTCTGCCGGATCGCCGACACCCCCATCCGCACCCGGTCGCCGGTGCTGGAGCCCGACGCCATCGTGGTGCAGGACGCCACCCTCGTCCACCAGGTCGACCTGCTGGCTGGCCTGGGGCCGGCCGGCTACCTGCTCGTCAACACGGCCCGCCCGGTCGGCACGCTCGGCCTCGGCGAGGCGCTGCACGACCTGCGCCCCGATCGGCTCGTGACGGTGCCCGCGACCGAGCTCGCCCGCGAGCACCTGGGCCGGCCGCTCCCGAACGCGGTCCTGCTCGGCGGCCTGGCCGCGGCGACCGGTGCCGTCTCGATCGAGGCCGTGGAGTCGGCGATCGGCGAGCGCTTCGCCGGGGCGGTCGCCGCCGGCAACCGAGCGGCGGCCCGTGCGGCGTACGAGATCGTCCGGCGGGCCGTCACCTCCGGCCCGCGGCGTGGTGGCGCCGGCGACGTCGAGCGGGCGGCTGCCGACGTACCCGGCACGGCCAGAACCGGCACGGCCGGACCCGGCACGGCCGGACCCGGAACGGCCGGTCCCGGCATGCGCCCGGTCGCCGGCGGCCCCCCACGACCGGCGAGGAGGTCCTGACGTGCTCCGTCAGCTCGAGGGCTCCGCCGCCGTGGCCCGGGCCGTCGCCGCCTGCCGGCCCCAGGTCGTCTGCGCGTACCCCATCACGCCGCAGACCCACATCGTCGAGGGCATCGGCGCCATGGTGAAGGCGGGCGACCTGCCCGGCTGCCGCTTCATCAACGTGGAGTCCGAGTTCGCCGCCATGTCCGTCGCCATCGGCGCGTCGGCCGGCGGCGCCCGGGCCTACACGGCCACGGCGAGCCAGGGCCTGCTGTTCATGGCGGAAGCCGTCTACAACGCGGCCGGCCTGGGGCTCCCGATCGTGATGACCCTGGCGAACCGGGCCATCGGCGCGCCGATCAACATCTGGAACGACCAGAGCGACGCCATGGCCGTGCGCGACTCCGGGTGGATCCAGCTGTTCGCCGAGAGCAACCAGGCCGCCACGGACCTCCACGTGCAGGCCTTCAGGCTGGCCGAGGAGCTGTCGGTGCCCGTGATGGTCTGCATGGACGGCTTCGTCCTGACGCACGCGACCGAGCAGGTGGACGTGCCGACGCAGGCCGAGGTCGACGCCTTCCTGCCGCCGTTCGAGCCGCGCCAGCTCCTCGACCCCGACGACCCCTGCTCGATCGGGGCCATGGTCGGCCCCGAGGCGTTCACCGAGGTCAGGTACCTGGCCCACGCCAAGCAGCTGCAGGCGCTCGAGCGCATCGAAGCCGTCGGGCGGGCCTTCGGCGACGCCTTCGGCCGGCTGTCGGGCGGCCTGGTCTCGCCGTACCGCACGGAGGGTGCGGAGGTGGTGGTGGTGGCGCTCGGCTCGATCCTGGGCACGCTCGCCGACGTCGTGGACGACCTGCGACGGGCAGGGCGACCGGTCGGGGCGCTCGGCATCACCTCGTTCCGGCCGTTCCCCGCCGAAGCCGTGCGCGCGGCGGTCGGGGACGGCGCCCGTGTCGTGGTGGTGGAGCGGGCCTTCAGCGTCGGGTTCGGTGGCGTCCTGGCCACCGACGTGGCCATGGCCGTCGGCGGCGGAGCCGGCCGCGTGTCGACGGTCGTCGCCGGTCTGGGCGGCCGGCCGGTGACCGAGCGGTCGCTGGCCGGCGTCATCGACGACGCGCTGCGCGACCGGCTCGAGCCGCTGCGCTTCCTCGACCTCGACGACCAGGTGGTGGCCCGCGAGCTGGCCCGGATGGCGGAACGGCGGCGCTCGGGGCCGCATGCCGAGAACATCCTGCGCGACCTGGGCGGCGCCCCCCTAGGCCCGGCGGCCGGCGCCCGGCCTACGCCCGAGCGTCGCGCTGGCGCGCCGGGAGGTGAGGGGAGGTGACGACCCAGCCCGTCCGCTTCTACCAGGTCGGCAGCTTCGCCGTCGGAAACCGCCTGCTCGACCCCGACCAGCGCACCGTCCAGGCCGACCGGTCGCGCAGCAACGCCCTCACGTCGGGGCACCGGGCCTGCCAGGGGTGCGGCGAGGCGCTCGGCGCGCGCTACGTCCTGGACGCCGCCATGCGCGCCACGGGCGGGCGGCTCGTCGCCGTGAACGCCACCGGCTGCCTCGAGGTGTTCACCACGCCCTACCCCGAGACGTCGTGGCAGGTCCCGTGGCTGCACTCGCTGTTCGGCAACGCCGCGGCCGTGGCGACGGGCGTCGCCGCGGCGCTCGCCGTCCAGGGGCGCGACGACGTCCGTGTGGTGGCCCAGGCCGGCGACGGCGGCACGGTCGACATCGGCTTCGGGTGCCTGTCCGGCATGTTCGAGCGCGACGACGACGTCCTGTTCGTCTGCTACGACAACGAGGCCTACATGAACACCGGGGTGCAGCGCTCGGCGGCGACGCCGCCGGCGGCGCGCACGGCCACGACGGAGGCGGTCGGGCCCGAGCCCGGCAATCCCTTCGGCCAGGGCAAGGACCTGCCGACGCTGGCCATGGCCCACGGCGTGCGCTACGTCGCCACCGCGACGGTGGCCGAGCTCCACGACCTCGAGGCCAAGGTCGAGCGGGCGATGGGGGTGCGCGGCGCCCGCTACCTCCACGTCCTGGTGCCGTGCCCCCTGGGCTGGGGCAGCGACCCGTCCGACACCATCCGGGTGGCGCGCACGGCCAAGGAGACCGGGCTGTTCCCCGTCTACGAGGCCGAAGGCGGCACGGTGACCTCGGTGTCACCGATCCGGCGGCGGGTGCCGGTCACCGAGTACCTGCGGCTGCAGGGACGCTTCCGGCACGTCGTCGGCGCCGACGGCACCGTCCACCGTCCCGACATCGTGGAGCGCCTGCAGCAGATGGCCGATGCGACCGTCGAGCGCCTGGGGCTCGACCGGCCGGCGTTCGGCGAGGGCGGACCGGCCGGCACGGGCAGCCCGCGGACCGGCGAAGCGGTCGGCACCGGCAACCCGCGGACCGGCGGACCGGCCGGGGAGGGAGCGACCCCGTGACCGACCTCCCGTTCGGCATCTCGCTCGACGTCGGCACCAGCCTCGCCAACAAGACGGGGTCGTGGCGGGTGGAGCGGCCCGTGTACGTCGACCGGTTGCCACCGTGCAACGACGCCTGCCCGGCCGGCGAGAACGTGCAGCGTTGGCTCTACCACGCCGAGGCGGGCCACTACGAGCAGGCCTGGCGCGCCCTCGTCGAGGACAACCCCCTGCCCGCCGTCATGGGCCGCGTCTGCTACCGGCCGTGCGAGGGGGCGTGCAACCGCGCCCAGCTCGACGAGGCCGTGGGCATCAACGCCGTCGAGCGGTTCCTCGGCGACGAGGCGCTCGCCCGGGGCTGGTCGTTCGAGGCGGCCACCCGGCCGTCGGGCCGCCGCGTGCTCGTCGTGGGAGCGGGCCCAGCGGGTCTGGCGGCGACCTACCACCTCCGCCGCCTCGGCCACGCCGTGACCCTGGTCGACGGTGCCGAGCGGCCCGGGGGCATGATGCGGTACGGCATCCCGAAGTTCCGCCTGGACCGAGGCGTGCTCGACGGCGAGGTCGACAGGATCCTGGCGCTCGGCGTCGACCTGCAGCTCGGGACGCCGGTCACCGACCTCCCGGCCGCCATGCGCGACGGCGGCTTCGACGCCGCCTTCCTGGCGGTCGGCGCGCAGCTAGCGCACCGCGCCTACATCCCCGCTGGCGACTCCGCCCGCGTGCTCGACGCCGTGTCCTTCCTCCGCGACGTCGAGGGGGCGGACCCGCCCCGGCTGGGCCGGCGCGTCCTGGTGTACGGCGGCGGTGACACGGCCATGGACGCGGCGCGCACCGCCCGCCGCCTGGGCGCGACCGACGCCGTCGTCGTGTACCGCCGCACCCGCGAGCGCATGCCGGCGCACGACGTCGAGGTCCAGGAGGCCGCCGAGGAAGGCGTGTGCATGTCGTGGCTCTCCACCATCGCCGGGATCGAGGACGGGAAGGCCGTCCTCGAGGAGATGGAGCTCGACGCCGACGGCTTCCCGCAGCCCACCGGCCGGTTCCACGACGTGGCGGCCGACGCGGTGGTGCTGGCCCTGGGCCAGGACACGGATCTGTCGCTGCTCGCCACCGTGCCCGACGTGACCGTCGCCGGCCGCTCGGTGCAGGTGGACGGCACGCTCATGACCGGCCACCCCGGGGTGTTCGCCGGTGGGGACATCGTGGGCCCCGAACGGACGGTGACGACCGCTGCCGGAGCCGGCAAGCGCGCGGCGCGGGCGATCGACGCGTGGCTGGCCGGCGGCACGCTCCCCCAGCGCGACCGCCACCCGCTCGCCACCTTCGACGCGCTCGAGACCTGGTACTACGCGGACGCCCCGAAGGCGCACCGCCCGGTGCTGGAGCTCGCCCGGCGTACCTCGACGTTCGACGAGGTGGTCGGCGGCCTGGACGAGGGCACCGCCCTCTTCGAGGCCCGCCGGTGCATGTCGTGCGGGAACTGCTTCGAGTGCGACAACTGCTTCGGCATGTGCCCGGACAACGCGGTCATCAAGCTCGAGCCCGGCCAGCGCTACCGGTTCGACTACGACTACTGCAAGGGATGCGGGATCTGCGTGTCCGAGTGCCCGTGCGGGGCGATCGTCATGGTGCCCGAGGAGCTCTGAGCGCGGCGGTCCCGTCAGCCGGCCCGCATCGCTCGCCAGAGGGCCGAGTACGAGCCCCAGTGCAGCTCCGGCGTCACCCACCCGGAGGCCACGAGCTCGCCGTGCAGGCGAGGCAGCTCGCGCCACGGCACGCCCGGGTCGACGTGGTGCGCGAGGTGCCAGCCCGTGTTGTAGGGAACCATCCAGAACCGCGCCAGGGCGCGCTGGCGCACGACGTGCGTGGTCCGCCTCTTGTCCTGGGACGGCGCCATGCCGCCGTGCTCGGCGATGGCACGCAGGCGGTTGATGACCCGCCAGCTCGTCATCCACGGCAGCAGCCACAGGACGAGGTACGCCTGCGGCCATCCCCCCGCCCAGAAGGCGGCGAGCAGCACGCCCTGGACGGCCAGGACCGGCAGGGCGACCCGGCGCGTCGCCGGCCTCGCCACGCCCAGGAGCAGGGGGCGGAGGTTCTTCCAGCCCGACACGCCCAGCGCGTCGCGGGCCAGCTTGCGCCGGAAGGACGCGGCGGGGACCGGGTAGCCGGCGTACAGGGCGGCGTCGGGCTCGGCCGGCCCGAGCTCGTCGCGGTGGTGGGCCATGTGCGCACGGCGGTAGAGGTCGAAGGGGACGAAGGCCGGGTACGACAGCAGCCACCGCCCGGCACGGTCGTTGGCGGCGCGCGACGAGAAGAGCAGGCGGTGGGCGGCCTCGTGCGCCAGGATCGCCAACTGGGCGAACGTCCGCCCCATGAGCACGACCGCCAGCGGCCACGCCCACCAGCGGTCGACGGCGATGGCCGCGCCCGCCACCACCCCTGCCTGGCCCCAGGCGAGGACCACGGTCCAGGCGTTGCGCGCCCCGCGGATCCGCCGCAACGAGGCCCGGACGGCGGGCACCGGCTGGCCGCCACGCTGCAGCCGGTCGGTGGGCAGCACGTCGGGCAGGAGATCACCGCTCGGCACCATGGTGCTCGTCACCCCACGAGCATTACGAAGTGATCGACAGGCGTCAAGTCTTCGTAATGACCAGGCACTCGCCACGGCACCCGGTGCACGGCGACGAGCGACGGGTGGCCTCGGTCCCCCGATCGCGCCCGCTGCCTGACCTAGGTGAAGATGATCTCGCCGCCCGCCGCGAGGGCGTAGAACTCGCCGACCGTGATGACGTCGCGGACCTGGTCGATGAGGTCGGCCGCGCCCAGCCCGAACAGGTCGGCCGAGGCCTTGCACGCGTACAGTCCCGCCCCGCTCTCGGCGATCATCTCGATCATCTCGGGGATCGGTGGGATGTCGAGCTCGTCCATCTTGTGCGCCATGTAGTGCGTCATGACCGAGGACATGCCCGGGAGGCCACCCAGCCACGTGGCCAGGTGCAGGCCAGGGTTCCCGACGGCGGCCACCTTGACGTGCTCGTGCCGGGCACGGTGGACGGCGTCGAGCCCGAAGAAGGTGAAGAACAGGTTCGCCTCCATGCCCTCGGCCCGGGCGCCGTTGGCCATGATCAGGCCGGGGTAGATCCCTTCGAGCGAGCCCTTGGAGATGATCACCGACACCTTCTCGATGCGCTCGGTCTTGTCGCTCATGCGCTCACGCTCCTCCACGTGCACGAGCCGCGGCCAACCGGCTCGGCTGGCTGCCCGACCCGGCCAACCGGCTCGGCTGGCTGCCCGCCAGTGCCGCCGGCCGGCCGGGTCCCGGTCAGATGCAGCCGCGCGGCTTCGGGATGCCGGCGATCTTGGCCGCCTCCTTGGCGGGTCCCTTGGGGAACAGCTGGTACAGCTCGGCGATGCCGACGCCGGAGACCTTCGCCAGCGCCCGGACGGCCGGGCCGGCACCCTTCTCCTCGAACTCCCGGCGCATCACGCCGATCACCAGCCAGTGGCGGTCCGTCAGCTCGCCGATCCCCTCGGCCCTGGCGATCTCGGCGGCAACGCCCTCGTTCCACTGCGACGCGTCCGTGAGGAACCCCTCGGCGTCCACGTCGACGTCCGTCCCGGCGTACGTCATCACGGCCATGTCCCGTCCTCCTCGTCGTGCCGCGCCACTCCCCCGCCGGCGTGCCAGCGCCGGCCACCCGCCGCCGTCATCGGACGCCCGCCGCCGTCATCGGCCGCCCGCCCCGCTCCGCCCGGCCTCGCCGCCCGCCGCGGCGACGGCGAGCAGCTTGCCGGAGCGCGGCATGCGGCTCGGGACGCCGGGAATGCTCCGCCCGGGCAGCAGCACGTGCCAGTAGAGCTGCTCGAAGGCGAGCTTGCCGAGATGGTTGAGCCTCGACTCGCGCAGCAGGGGCAGCCCGACGGGCCCGGGGAAGTGCCCGGGCACCGGTTCGACCTCGTCGTTGAAGTCGATGAGCAGCGCCTTGCCGAAGCCGCTCTCGATGAAGCAGTTGGCGTGCCCGTCGAAGGCGGCGTCCAGGGGCCGTCCCTGCAGGTGGCGCGCCACGTTGTGCGCCACCACCTCGCCCTCGAAGTGAGCCACCGATCCCGCCTTCGACGCGGCGAGGTCGGTGGCGTCGCCGATGACGAAGACGTCGGGGTGGCTGCGGGCCTGCAGCGTGACCGGATCCGTCGGCACGAACCCGAGCGGGTCGCCGAGGCCGGGGGAACGCCCCACGTACGGGGCGCCACCGTGCAGCGGCACCACCACGGCGAGGTCGAAGGGGACCTCGCGGCCGTCGTACGACACCAGGCGGCCGGCGTCGGCGTCGACCGTGCCGGTGTTGAACTCCGTCACCACGTCGACGCCCTTCGCAGCGAGCAGGCCCGACAGCTCGCGGTTGCACACGGCCTTGGTGAACGCGCCGTCGAGCGGTGTGACGAACGTCAGGTGGACCCGGTCCCGGACCCGCCGGCGGCGGAACCACCAGTCGGCGAGGAACGAGAACTCGAGCGGCGCCACCGGGCACTTGATCGGCATGTCGGCGACGTTCACGACCAGCTCGCCGCCGTCGAAGCGCGCCATGGCCCCGGCGAGCGCCGCGGCACCCTCGAGGTCGTAGAACGTGTGGACCGAGCGCCGCCACCCGCCTCCGGTCAGCCCCTCGGTCTCGCCCGGCAGCAGGCTGGCACCGCTGGCGACGACGAGCACGTCGTAGCCGAGCGTGCTGCCGTCGTCGAGCGCCACCGACCCTGCCTGGAGGTCCACGGCGTCGACGGCGCTGCGCACGAACCGCACCCCCGGCAGGAGCTGACGGGCGCGGGGGCGGACGAGGCGCGACGGCGTCGACATCCCGAACGGGACGAAGAGCAGGCCCGGCTGGTAGACGTGGTCGTCGTCGCGGTCGACCACCACCACGTCCACGTCCTCTTCGGCCAGGGACCGCCGCAGGCGGTTGGCGGCGATGGTGCCGCCGGTCCCGCCTCCGAGGACCACGATGCGCTTCGGCATGGTCGCAGCCTGGCGCCCGCGCCCGCTGCGGCAACAGGGCCCAAAGTCCCGAGCCGGCCGCACCGGCGCCGTGCGGCACGGCGCCGCCGGAACCGCCCTGACGGCTGGAACCGCCCTCACCGCCAGGACCGGCTGACGACCGGGCCCTCCCCGGGGCCGGGCCCCGGCGACGCTCAGCCGACGAGGACCTGCGCGGCCTCGACCAGCGCTGCCGGTGCCGCACGCGGCCCCGTGGCCGCCACGGCGAGGGGCACGATGCCCACCTCGTCGCCGACCAGCGCGGTCATGACGCCGCTGGCGCCCTCCTCCACCGCCTCCACAGCGGCCACGCCGAACCGGCTGGCGAGCAGCCGGTCCGCGGGCGTCGGGGCGCCACCTCGCTGCACGTGCCCCAGCACGACGAGGCGCGACTCGAAACCGGTGCGCACCGCGAGCTCGGAGCGGACCCGCTCACCGACCGCCCCGGCCACGATCGACCCGTTCGGCTCGCGCCGCGGGCCGAGGTCCATGGTGCCCGGGAGCGGCGAGGCTCCCTCGGCGACCACCACGATCGAGTAGCTGACCGTTTCGTGGCGCCGGCGGAGGGCCTCTGCCACCTCGGCGATGTCGAACGGCCGCTCCGGAGCGAGGATGGCGTGGGCCCCGCCGGCGATGCCGGCACCGTAGGCGAGCCACCCGGTGTGGTGGCCCATGACCTCCACGACCATCAGGCGGTCGTGGCTCTCGGCGGTCGTCCTCACCCGGTCCACCGCCTCGGTGGCGATGGTGAGCGCCGAGTCGAACCCGACGCTGCGGTCGGTGCCGGGCACGTCGTTGTCGATGGTCTTGGGGACGCCGACGACCCTGGCGCCGGCCTCGGCGAGCCGGTTGGCAGCGGCGAGGGTCCCGTCCCCGCCGACGACGATCAGCGCGCCGACGCCGTCGCGCTCGAGCGTCGTGAGCGCCCGGAGCTCCGCCCCGTGGTGCTCGGCGGGGTGGTACCGGGCGGTGCCGAGGGCGGTGCCCCCGGTGGCGAGGAGCGCGTCGGTCTCCGCGACGCCCAGCGGCACCGCGTCGCCCTCGACCACCCCCCGGAAGCCGTGCCGGTACCCGACGACGCCGTCGCCATAGCGGTGCTGCGCGGTGTGGACCACCGCGCGGATCACGGCGTTCAGGCCAGGGCAGTCGCCCCCGCCGGTCACGATGCCGAGGCGCATCGCCGCACCCTACCAAGCCGCCCTCCGGCGACCGCGGCCCGGCAGGTCGTGGGCGCGCGGGCGGCCGCGTGCGGACGGCCATCGGCCAGGCTCGTGCCACCGCGCCACCGCGGCGCCGGGCCACCGCGCCACCGCGGCGCCGCGCCACCGCGGCGCCGAGCCACAGCGCCCCCCTCAGGTGCGCCTGGCACCACGCCGTCTCGATGCGGTCAGGCCCGGATCTCCTCCTCGTCGGGTGGCTCCGCTATCGCCTGCTCCAGCCAGTCCGCCTCCGGTACGTCGTCAGCACGCTCGCCGGGGCGGCGGGGGTGGGTGCCGGCGACCTCCGCGGCCTGGTCGAGCACGTCGGCCTCCGGACGGTCGCCGAGCCCCCCTGCCAGGACGGTGCCGGGCCCGCCGTCGCCCTCCGGGGCGCCGTCGGCGTCCTCGCGCTGCTCCTGCAGGTCGGCGTCCGACGCGACCGGCTCGGGCTGCGGCCCGCTCATCCGACCGGCACCCGGGGAGCCCGGCGCGCAGGGCGCGCGGCGCTGCGCCCTGACGGTTCGGCCGGCCGACCGGCTGCCGGGAGCCCGACCGGCCGGCACGCCCCAGCACCGGGCGGAGCGGCTCGGCCCGCCGAACGGGCGGGTCGTGGCGCGGGTGCCCCGGCACGGCCGCGGCCCTCGGCCTGCAAGGACCGTGCCAGGCGCCGGCCCGACAGCGCCCGCCCGCCTGTCACGAGCGAGACGGCGACGACGCCGGCCCCCGTCGCCCCCACCATCGCCACCACGATCATCGACTCAGCATCCATCGGGCTCCTCCCTCCGCAGCGCGGTCCCGGCCGCCGGTCACGACCGGGCTCCCCTGCCGCATCGCCGTCACGTTCCGTCGACCCGGTCTCGTCGCCTGCCGGACCCGTCGGCGACGGCAGCACCGGCCGGTGACGGCGCCGCCCGCGGCGCCGTCACGCCCCCGCCGGCGAACGGCCCGCCGGCACGAGGTCGAGCGTCGCCGGTGCGGACGCCGGGTGGACGACGGCAGACGCGCCACCGGCCTCGAAGGTCACCGTCGTGCCGCCGGCGCCGACCACGACCGTCGCCGGGCCGGCCACGCGCGCCGTGCGGACCTGTCCGGCGGGCACGACGGCGGCGACGACGGGCGCCGCGTCGCCCAGCTTGATCTGGAGCCACGTGGGCCGGGTCACCGCCACCCTGACGGTGAACGACGGCGCCTCGACCTCGTAGCGCGTGGCGCCACCGGATCCCGGCAGCGACTGGTAGGCCAGGGTCGCACCGCTGGCGATGCCGGTGCCGACACCGGGTGCCGGCACCGCCTTCCCCGCCGCCGCGCCGGTCGCCGCCGGACCGAGAAGCCCTGCACGCGCCGACACCAGCAACCCGCCGGCCAGGATGTTCGCCGCAGCGGCCGCCCCGGCCAACCGGGCCACGGCGCGGGCGCCTCGGTGCCGGCGGCGCCGTCGCGCGAGGGCGGCCACGTTCGGCGGTGCCCCGCCGAACGACCGTCCGGCCCCACCGACACCTGCCGGGCCGTCGGCCACGGCATACGCCTCCGACCAGGCCGTGAGCGTGTCGGCGACGAGCTCGTCGGCGTCGAGCCCCAGCCCTGGGGCTGCACCGCGCAGTGTCTGCAGCACGGCCACGGGAGCGGCCCGCACCGTGGCGCCGGACTCGAGCCCCGCCAGGACCGCGGGCGGAAGCAGGCCCCCGGCGGCCAGGGCCGTCCACGAGCGTCCGCTGCGCGCCCTGGCCGACTGGATCCTGGTGCGGACCGACGTCGGCAGCCGCAGCGCCACCGGCACCGCCACGACGTCGGGACGGCCGGGGTCGACACCCAAGCCCCCGGCCGCGTCGCCCGGTGCGCGACCCCCGACGTCGGGCACGCCCGGGTCGTCGGCCGGTCCACCCGCTGGACGGGCGGCCGGGGCGGCTCGCCCCGTGGTGCCGGCGTCGGCGTCGGCCCGGCTGCCATCGCCCGCGCCGCACGGCGGAGCCCCGCGCTCGCGCCTCCGGTGCCGGTGGACCGCCGGTGAGTCGTGCCGACCCGACAGCCACGAGGGAAACGGCAGTGCCCACCGTCCTGCCGGCCGGCGCGCCAGGTCGTTCATGCTGGCCGTGGCGCTCGGGCGTGGCGGCGCGTGCGGGTCGTCGGCATCTGCGTCCCTCCTGCCGCTCCCGGGCGGCCCCGACACCGGGCCAGCCGACGTGCCAGGACCTTGCGGCTGGGCAGGACCTTGCGGCTGGCCGCCTGGTCCCCACGGTACGGGCCGGGACGGCCGTCGCACAGTGCCGAAGGTCCCGAGCGCCCCGGACTGCGCCTGCCCGCGCCGTCAGTCGGCCTGCCGCCCCGCAGGACGTCGCCGTCTGCGCCGCCGGCCGGCACCGCTCGCCACCGCCAGTCGCAGCTCCTCGAGTGCCTGGTCGAGCTCCAGCACCGCGCGCTCGACGGCGTCGCCGCAGCCAACCGGCTGCATCGCCGCCTGCAGCAGCAGGCCGGCACTGCAGATCCGGTCGACGACCCGGTCGAGCGCGGCGAGGTCGTCGGATGCCGCTGCCCGCCCGGCTGCCGTGCACGCGCGTGGCGACCCGCTCCCCGCCACGACGTCGGTGCCGGGAGCCGGCGCTGGCCCCGCGCTCGCTACCGCCACCTCGCTCGGGACGGCTCCGAGGTCCCCCCCGTCCTGCCCCGGCGCGAAGCGCGCCGGGACGACCGGAACCGCAACGGCCTCGGCTCGATCGGCCGGTCCGTCGGGCGGGGCGCCGACGGCGAACTGCTGCTCGACCGGGCCCCGCCGGCGTTCGGCCTCCCGCGAGCTCCCGGCGTCGCGGTCGACGTCCACCTCGACCAGCGCCCGGAGCCGGTGCACCGGGAAGCCAGGCCGGCACCCCGGCCCGGTGAGTGCGTGCGCCACAGCACCACCCCCCTTGTCGCTGCCGTCGCTCGCCCGACGCTCGTGGCGGTGACCTCGACCGGCGGCACGCGAGATCGTCCGATGGGTTCACCGTACCAACGGCGTCAACCTGGCGCGCCGGGCGGCCAGCTCGGCGGGCGACCCGGTGGCCTCCG
Source organism: Actinomycetes bacterium (assembly GCA_021798135.1). Lineage (GTDB taxonomy): Bacteria > Actinomycetota > Acidimicrobiia > Acidimicrobiales > UBA8190 > JAJZYI01. The sequence continues at coordinate 14,081 of JAJZYI010000011.1, forward strand.
CGATGCCGCGCCGCGGCCGGCACGACCGGCTCCGCGAGCCAGGCGCCACCGACGCGACTTGCAGTGGCCCCAGGGGCACCCGTCGTGATCGTCTCCGCGCCGAGGTCGCCCAACCGGCGGCCAATCTCCCACGCTCCGGGACCTAGGGCCCTACCGCGGGCCGTGAGGGCGGCGCACACTACCGACACACGGGCCCAGGGCCGGCTGGGGGGCCGTTCCCCCACCGGTGGCGGCGGGCCCTGGGACCGAGGAGGCCCGATGCGCGTGCTGCCGCTGGCGTTGGTCACGAGTGGGGTGGCGTTGGTCTTGGCGGTCGCCGGGTGGTGGTGGGCACGACGGTGGCGACAGGACTCGGCGGCCCCGGCCGAGGTGCCCCGTTCGCTCGTCCGGGTGCTGCACGGGGACGACGAGCTGCGCGAGGCGCTGGAGCGGGCGGCACGCTTCGAGCACGGTGTCGCGGCCTCGTTGCGGGCCCGAGCCTCCCGGTACGAGGCCATGCTGCCCGCAGCGCGGGTCACGGACATCCGAGCCGACGCCTCGACGGCCAGGCGCGACCAGCCTCACGGTCGGGCCGCCGGCCCCGGCACCGAGCGGCACAGCGCCTGACGCGCACGGCGCCTCACGCGCACGGCGCCTCACGCGCACGGCGCCTCACGCGCACGGCGCCTGACGCGCACGGCGCACACCACCTGAACACCACCTGACGCGCACCGCATGACGCCCACGCGCCATGCCCGGTGACGATCGGGCACCTGCTCCCGCCACGGCACCACCGGCCACCGCATCCTGTGGACCCGATGGCCAGACGCCACGAGCGCCACCAGACGCGAAGAGCGCCCGTCCCACCTGCTGGCAGGAACCGGGCGCTCTCACTCTGTTGTCACCGGGCGGACGATCCGGCAGGGAAAGGCACTCAGCGAGCCGTACGGGCCCCTTGCCGTCGCAACGCCCCGCTACTTCGGGCCGCTTGCCGCAAAACCCTGAGGCCAACCCCTCCGGGCCTCGCCCCCGGAACGGGTATCCCGTTCGGGTCGCTCACCCGGTCTGAAGGGGACGATCAGCGCTCCTGACCACCTCCCTCCGGACTCCCTCCGTGGAGTCCACTTGATACAACCCCGAGCCGCCTGCCCATGTTCCCGATCCAGGCGGAATTCCTCGGGGATCTGCGGCTGCTCCCGTGCGGCCGACCGACGGTCCGCGCCGGCGCCATGTGCCGTTCGGCACTCCCCCCGCCACGGCCGCTGTGCGAGCATCGGCTGCGGGTGGCGACCGCCCGCGACGGTGCGGGCGGTCGGCTTCCGCCCGGTGAGGGAGGCAGCGATGCCGACGACGCGAGGGGCACCCCACCTGGCGACCGAGCGCGCCCTGCAGCGCCACCCGTGCCTGCCGCACCGGCACCCGACCGGTGGCGCCTCGTGACGATCGCCGGCAGCCGGGCAAGCGGCCACCGAGTGCTGCGCCGCGACGTCGACCGGGTCGTCGAGGCGTGGGGGCCCGACCGTGCCGTGTGCATCGCCGAGGCCTTGCGGGCCCTGGTGGAGACGTTCGCCGACGTGCCCGACGAGGTGGCCACCCGGGTGCTCCCGATCGGCGCCGGCGCGAGCGAGTCCCCGGATGCGCTGGTAGGGCTGCTCGAGGAGGTGATCTACGTCGTCGACGTCTTCGGCATGGTCCCGGTGCGGTTCCACCTGGGGATCGCCGACGACGGTGCTGTCGGGGGCGACATGGAGGTGGTCCCGCTGCAGCGGGTCAAGCTGAACGGGCCGGTCCCCGTGGAGGTGTCGCACCGGGACACCTCCATGCACCGGCGCGGAGGAGGATGGCGGTGCCAGGCCGTGGTCGGCGTCTGAGGACGACGCCGGTGCCATCGGGTCGGGCAGGCGGCCACCGCGGGAGGTCGACATGCGTGGCGCGCTGCTGACGGACCTGTACGAGCTCACCATGGCGGCGAGCTACCTCCACCGGCGGATGGCGGGGCTCGGCACGTTCAGCCTGTTCGTCAGGCGCCTGCCGCCCGAACGAGGCTTCCTGGTCGCAGCCGGCATCGAGGGCTGCCTGCAGCACCTGCAGGATCTGTCGTTCGGCGCCGAGGATCTCGACTACCTCGCCACCCAGGGCTTCGACGACGAGGCGCTCGACGCCCTGGCCGGCCTCCGCTTCACGGGCTCCGTGCGAGCCGTGCCCGAGGGGCGCATCGTCTTCGCCGACGAGCCCCTGGTGGAGGTGACCGCCCCCATCGCCGAGGCCCAGCTCGTGGAGACGTTCCTCCTCAACCAGGTCGGCTTCGCCACCGCCGTCGCGTCCAAGGCGGCGCGCTGCCGGATCGCCGCCGCCGGCCGCATGGACCTGGTGGAGTTCGGCTTCCGGCGGACCCAGGGCATCGACGCCGGCATCATCGCCGCGCGCGCCGCGGTGATGGTCGGCTTCTCGGCCACCAGCAACGTCGAGGCGGCCCGGCGGTACGGGCTGCGGCCGTCGGGCACGATGGCCCACAGCTACGTGGAGGCCTTCCCGAGCGAGGTCGACGCCTTCGAGGCGTTCGCCGCCGACCGCAGCGGGCCCATCACCTTCCTCGTCGACACCTACGACACGCACGCCGGGATGGACGCCGCCATCCAGGTCATCAGGGCGCGGGGCCTGGGCGGCACCGCGTCGGTCCGCCTGGACAGCGGCGACCTGGCGGCGCTCGCCGTCGACGCCCGGCGCATGCTGGACGAGGCCGGCCTCCCCGACGTCCGGATCTTCGCCTCGGGGAACCTCGACGAGCACCGGGTGGCGGCCCTCGTCGCCGCCGGTGCCCCTATCGACGCCTGCGGCGTCGGGACCAGCCTGGGCGTCTGCGCCGACGCGCCTGCCCTCGACACCGTCTACAAGCTCGTCGCCTTCGACGGTCGCCCGGTGGCCAAGCTCTCCCCGTCGAAGGCGACGTACCCCGGCGCCAAGCAAGTGTTCCGCCCGTGCGGCGGCGACGGCGGGGAGACCGGGCCGCTCGACCTGCTCGGGCTGGCCGACGAGCCCGCCCCGCAGGGCACCGAGGGCCTGCTCGTCCCGGTCATGGCGAACGGCAGGCGGCTCGCGCCCTCCGGCGACCCGGCCGCCACGCTGGCCGGGGCCCGCGCCCGGTTCGAGGCCGACCTCGCCGGCCTGCCGCCCGCCGCCACCAGGCTGGAGCGCCCCGACGCACCGGTCCCGGCCCTCACCCCCGCCTTGCGGCGACTGACCGACGAGGTCCACGAGCGCCTCGCCCGAACAGCCGCGGCAGCGCTTCCTGCCGGGGCGGGCTCGCCGGGGCGGGCGGCCCGCCGCGCGACCCGCGCTCCGGACGCCACCAGGGCCGGATCGGGGCCGGTCCCGCCGGAGGGCGCGGCGCGAGCGGCCCCGCCGGAGGACGCGGCGCGAGCGGTCCCGCCGCGAGCCGGCAGGGCGTCACCGGCACAGCGCGGTGCCGGGCACGACGGCGCCGCCCGCCAGGGCTCGGGACGGGCCCGGTGACCGCCATCCGGGTGATCGGCGGCACGGCGAACCCGGGCCTCGCCGAGGCGGTCGCCGCGCGGCTCGCCGCCGGCCCGGCCGGAGTCCACGTCGAACGGTTCCCCGACGGCGAGCTGCTGCCGACGGTCGACGACGTGGAGGGCCGGGACGTCTACGTGGTCGCTCCGACGTCGCCGCCCGTGGGCGACAGCCTGGTGGAGCTGGCGCTGCTGCTCGACGCGGCCCGGCGCGCCGGTGCCGCCCGGCTGACCGCGGTCGTGCCGTACTTCGGCTACGCCCGCCAGGACCGCCGGCTCCGGTCGGGAGACGCGGTGGGGGCCCGGGTCGCCCTCGACCTCGTCGCCGGCGCCGGCGCCCAACGCCTGGTCGTCATCGACCCGCACAGCGCGACGCTCGAAGCCGCCGCCGCCGTGCCCGTCGAGGTCCTGTCGGCGGTCGCCGTGCTCGCCGACGCCGTCGGGGAGTCCACCGAGCCGTCGGTGGTCGTCGCACCCGACCTCGGCGCCGTCACGCTCGCCGAGCGCTACGCCGTTCGGCTGGCGGCCCCGGTGGCGGTGGTGCGCAAGCACCGGACGAGCGGGCACGAGGTGCGCGCCGAAGACCTGGTCGGCGACGTCGCCGGGCGGCGGGCGGTGGTCGTGGACGACATGGTCAGCACCGGGGCGACGATCGAGGCGGCCGTGTCGCTCGTGCGCCAGCGCGGCGCGCGGCCGAGCGTGGTGGTGGCCGCCACGCACGGGCTGTTCGTCGGCCCCGCCGCCGCCCGCCTGGCGCGCCTCGCCCCGCTGCAGCTCTTCACGACGGACACGACCGCCGTGCCGGGCGACCTCCCGACCGTCGAGGTCTGCTCGATCGCCCCGCTCGTGGCCGCCGCAGTGGCCAGGCTCCACCATGGCACGGGTCTCGACGACCTCGGCTTCCGCCGCTGATCGCGCCCGGCGCGCCGCCGACCTGGTCCGCCGGCTCGGCGGCAGGTACTCGACGCAGCTCGGCATCGACGTGGACGCCGGCGACGACGAGGTCGAGCGCTGGTTCCTGGCCGCGACGCTGTTCGGCACGCGCATCTCGGCCACCGTCGCCATGCGCACCTTCGCCGTGCTCGACGCTGCGGGGGTCGGGCGCGTCGCCGACGCCGGCCAGCGGACCTGGGACGAGCTCGTCGCGCTCCTCGACGCCGGGGGGTACGCCCGCTACGACTTCCGCACCGCGACGCGGCTGCAGCGCCTGGCCGCGGAGATCGGCGACCGCTTCGGCGGGCGCGCCGCGTCGATCGGCCGGCGGTGCGAGGGCCCGGCGGACCTCGTCGCGACGCTCGACGGGCTCCCCGGCTGGGGGCCCGTCACCGTCGGGCTCTTCCTCCGCGAGCTCCGGGGCACCTGGGCGGCTGCCGACGTGCCCGTCGACCGGCGCGCCGCCTGGGCCGCCGAGCACCTCGACCTGCTGACGGGGCCGGCCGCCCACCCCGATCGCGTCCTGGCTGCCCTGGCCACGCTGGCCACCCGCGCCGGCGTCGACCTGCGCGACCTTGAGTCCGCGCTGGTCCGCGCCGCCCTCGGCCATCGCGGCACCGGCGCGCACGCCGCCGCCAGCTGCCCCGGAGGCGGGCGCTGCCACGTCCTCGCCGGGCCCTGAGCCGGGCCGCGCACGTCGGCCCCGCCACCGCCGCGATCGGCGGGCCCGCCGCCCCGCCTGAGGCCGCCCGCCGGGAGGTGGGCCTGTCACCCGCTCACGGGGCGGGCGCCCCCGGGTTGCGCCGGGCCTCCGCGCCGTCACCTCGGTCACCCGCTCACGGGGCGGGCGCCCGGTGCCCCACGGGGGGGAAGGGGCACCGGGACGGCACCGCCGGTGGGATCGGACGGGCGCCGGGCGGCCCGGGGGGGGAGGGAGCACGCCCGGGCGCAACCGTCCGAGAACGCGTGGGTCACGCCGGGTTCGGCACCACCACCTGGCGGCCGACGGCAGAGCCGTCCTCCATCCGCCGGTAGGCGTCGAGCGCCTGCTCCAGCGAGACCGTCGTGATCGTGGGCCGGAGCAGGCGCCGGGCGCCGAGCTCCAGGACCTCGACCAGCTCGGGCCGGCTGCCCCAGTACGTCGACTGGACCGACAGCTCGTAGGGGACCGAGAAGAACGACATGCGCAGCGACCCCCCGGCGAGCCCCACGAGCGTCAGGTCGCCGAGCGACCGGCCGACGGCCGCGCCGAGGGCGAGCGTGTCGTCGGAGCCGACGAAGTCGAGCACGACATCGGCACCGCGGCCCCCGGTCGCCGCCCGGATGTCGGCGGCGGCGCCGTCGCCCGGCCTGACGGTCAGGTCGGCCCCGCCATCGGCTGCCAGCGCGAGCGCCTCGGGCCGGGTGTCCACCGCCACGATCCGCGCAGCCGTCGTCGCCTGCAGGATCTGGACCGCCAGGTGGCCGAGCCCGCCCACGCCGATCACGACCGCGGTGCTGTCGGGCGTCAGCTTCGGCCAGGAACGGCGCACCGCGTGGTACGGCGTCAGGCCGGCGTCGGTGAGGGGCGCGGCGGTGACCGGGTCGAGGCCCTCGGGCAGCGGGACGAGGTGCCGCGCGTCGGGCACCAGCATCAGGTCGGCCATGCCGCCGTCGAGGCCGAGCCCGCCACCCCCGCCCGGCTGCAGGGCACCTTCGGGGTCGTCGCAGTAGTTCTCCATCCCCAGGCGGCACCGGGCGCACGTCCCGCACCCCCAGGGGCCGTGGACCGCCACCGGCTGGCCGACCTCCAGCCCTGTCACGCCCGCGCCGAGCTCGTGCACCCAGCCGGCGTTCTCGTGACCGAGCGTGAAGGGTGGGCCCCACGGCACGATGCCGGGGCCGAACTCGCGCATCAGGTGCAGGTCCGAGTGGCACGCGCCGGCCCCGCCGACGCGCACGACCACCTGCCCGGGTCCGGCGACGGGGTCGTCGACCTCGACGAGCACGGGTTCGGACTTCCACTCAAGCAGCCGCAACGCACGCATGTGCCGCTCCCTCCGTCGCCCACGCCGCCGTCGGCGCCCGACGCCCGCCCGCTCACCGGCGGTCGGCACGCCGGGCTCGTCCCTCCACGGCCGGCGCGAGCCGGACGCCCAGCCACCGTACGGCGCGCGTCGCTGCCCGCCTAGGGCCGAACGGCCCCGTGCCGGGCCTCCGTGCCCCGACGACGGGGACGGCGAGCTCCGGCCCGCGGGGCAGCGGCCCGCCGCGGTCCCTCGCCCGCGTTGCACGGATGGCGCACCTGCGACCGAACCGGACGGCCGCGCCACTGCCAGCACCGAGCCGGCCGCTGGCGGCCACCACGGACAGCGCCGCCGGCGGCGCGGAACGAGCCGCCACCGGACGCCTCCATCGGGCAGACTGTGGCCATGGCAATCCGCGTCTACCTGGTCGACGACCACCAAGTGGTTCGCGAGGGCGTCCGCCGCCTGCTCGAGGCCGACGGCGACATCGCCGTCGTGGGCGAGGCCGGGACGGCGGCCGACGCGGTGGTCGGCGTGGAGTCCACCCTGCCCGACGTCGCCGTGCTCGACGTGCGGCTGCCGGACGGCGACGGCATCTCGGTGTGCCGCGAGATCCGATCGCGCCACGGCAACGTCGCCTGCCTGATGCTCACCTCCTTCGCCGACGACGAGGCCCTGGCCCACGCCGTCGTCGCCGGCGCGGCGGGCTACGTGCTGAAGCAGGTGCGCGGCAACGAGCTGGTCACCGCCGTCCGCTCGGTCGCCGCCGGGCACCGGCTGATCGACAGCGACACGGCGCGACGGTCGCTGGAGCGCCTCCGGCACGAGCACGAGGTGCAGGCGGTCGAGGATCGCCTGACCGAGCGCGAGACGGCGATCCTGTCGCTCATCGCACAGGGCAAGACCAACCGCGAGATCGGCGCCGAGCTCTTCCTGGCGGAGAAGACGGTCAAGAACTACGTGTCCAACCTGCTGGCGAAGCTCGGCATGGGCCGGCGGAGCGAGGCCGCCGCCTACGCCGCGCGCCTGGCCGCGCGGCGTGCCGCCGGCACGGACGCCAACGGGCCGAGCGGGTCCGGCGGCGGCTGACGACCGGCCGCTCGACCCGCGCCACGCCAGCCCCTCACGGCGCCGCCGGCGCCCCGAGCACCTCGGCGACCGCCGACGCCCCGACGCCGACCACGCGGACCCGCTTGGTGCGCGACGTGGCGCCCGACACCACCGCGACGTCGGACGTGGGCACGCCGAGGGCGGCGGCCAGGAGCTCCTCGACGGCACGGTTCGCCCGGCCCCGCTCGGGCGCGGCCCGAACGCACACCTTGAGCGCGCTGCCCTGCCAGCCGACGACGCCGTCCCGCCGGGCGCCGGGGTGCACGACGACGTCGAGCACGACACGCGCCTCGGGGGCGCCCCCGGCACCGGCGGCACGGGCCGCGGGAGGGGCGGCACCGGGCGTCCGCTGGCGGGCGCGGTCGGGTCGCCGGGTCACGAGCACCCAGGGTACGCGGGCGGCACCGGCCCCCTGGGCTCACCGGGCGCACCGAGCCCCCGGGCTCGCCAGCAGGCCCTGCCATGACCGCGCCCGAGAGCTGCAGCGGCGAAGATACGTCGGTGACCGAGCCACGCCTGCGCCGACTGCCGGTGACGATTGCCGCAGTCGCCGTGGTGCTCGGCGGCGGCACCCTCGGGTACTGGCTGCTCGGCCTGGGACCGCTGGCAGCCCTCTACCAGACCGTGATGACGGTCAGCACCGTCGGCTTCCGGGAGGACTTCCGGATCACCGCCGCCAGCGAGATCTTCACCATCGTGCTCGTCCTGGCGGGCGTCGGCACCGTGCTGTACGGGTTCAGCGTGCTGCTCGAGACGCTGATCGAGGGCCAGCTGTCGGACCTCGTCGGGAGGAGGAGAATGGACCGCCGCATCGAGCAGCTGCACGACCATGTCGTGCTGTGCGGGTGGGGCCGCATCGGCCGGGCCGTGGCGCGCAACCTCATGGCTGCCGGACAGCCACTGGTCGTCGTGGACATGGACCCCGCCCGCCTGGCCGGGCTCGACATCCCCCACGTCGTCGGCGACGCGACGGAGGACGCCGTGCTCCGCCGTGCCGGCATCGACCGTGCCCGCGGCCTGGCCGCCGTCACCAGCAGCGACGCCACCAACGTCTACCTGTCGCTCAGCGGCCGGAGCCTGGCCCCCGGGCTGTTCATCGTGGCCCGGGCCCGCCTGGCCGACTCCGAGCCCAAGCTCCTGCGGGCCGGCGCCGACCGGGTGATCAACCCGCAGGCGATCGGCGGCGCCCGGGCCGCCGCGTTCCTGCTGCAGCCGCACGTGGCCGAGTTCGTCGACGTCGTCGTCCACGGGCTCGACGTGGAGTACAGGCTCGCCGAGGTGACGGTCGCCGAGACGTCGCCGTTCGCCGGCAAGACCGTGCGCGACGCCCACATCCGTGACGCGTCGGGAGCGCTGGTGCTGGCCGTGCGCCGCGCCGACGGGCGCTTCGTCACGAACCCGGACCCCGCCAGCGTCATCTCCCCCGGCGAGGTGCTCATCGCCATCGGCACGAGCGACCAGCTCGCGGCCCTCGAGCGGATGGCAGCGCTCGACGGCTAGCGCCGCCTCGAGGCGCCGTCGGCGCGGGTCCGGAGCGGACGCCACTGCCGTCGCCAGTGCGGGACGGGGCGGCGGCGTGCACCGCCGGCCGTCGACGTCCGTCGGCCGCCCGCGGGCGTGGCCCTCTCCGGGCTGGCATGCTGTCCTCGTGCCGGCGGTCACCGTTCCGGCCCCCCGGGGCTCGCTCGGCGCCTGGCTCGCCGTGCCGGAGCGGCCGGCTCCGTGGCCAGGCGTGGTCGTCATCCACGACGCCCTCGGCATGAGCCAGGACCTGCGCAACCAGGCCGACTGGCTGGCCTCCAGCGGCTACCTGGCGGTGGCGCCGGACCTCTTCTCCGGGCGCAGCACGGCGCTGTGCATGATCTCGGTCATGCGCCAGGCGCGCGCCGGGCGCGGACGGGTCTTCGACGACATCGAAGCCACCCGTGCATGGCTCGGCGCACGCGGGGACTGCACGGGGAGGGTCGGGGTGATCGGCTTCTGCCTGGGTGGGGGCCTCGCCCTGCTGGTCGCTCCCGACCACGGGTTCTCCGCAGCGAGCGTCAACTACGGAGCCGCTCCGAAGGGCACGTGCACGGCCGAGCACCTCGCACGGGCGTGTCCGATCGTCGCCAGCTACGGCGCCAGGGACCGCACGCTCCCGGGCGCGGCGGCCCGGCTCGACGCCGCGCTGGCCGCGGCCGGGGTCCCCCACGACGTGAAGGAGTACCCACAGGCGAGCCACGGCTTCATGAACGACCACGAGGGAGCGCACGACGAGGCGCCGCTCCTCTTCGCCGTCCTGGGCAAGCTGGCCGGGCCCGGGTACCACCAGGCGTCGGCCGAGGACGCCCGACGGCGCATCGTCGGCTTCTTCGACACCCACCTGCGAACCTAGGGCCCCGTCCCGAGGCGCCTGCGCCGCCGCCACGCCGGCCGGGACGACCTCGGCGGTCCTGTATGCTCGCCCTCGCCGGCGACTAGGCCGGCCACAGCTCGCTGGTAGCCGGCCGGTTCGTCGTGCCGCAGGTTGCAAGTGCGCACGACAGACGAACCGGAGCCCCAGTGACGTTCCCCTCTCGCCCGGCCGGGCGGCGCGCCCGCCCCCGCGTCCAGCCCGACGCCGCCAGCCACGCCCGTCCCCGCGTCCAACCCGACGCCGGCGGCCACGCCCGTGCACGCGTCCAGGCCGTTCCCGACACCGACCGGCGCGCCCGCCAGCGCGTCCAACCCGACGCCGACCGGCGCTCCCTCGACCGGCAGCCGGCTCGACCGGCGAGCGGCGCTGGCGTCCGCGAGCTGGCCGCCGCGGGGCGCCCGCCGACCGGGACCGACCAGCCGGGCGGCGCGGCCGGGTTCGCCTCGCTGGGCGTGGCGCCCGCGCTCGTCGACGTCCTGGCACGGCGCGGCATCCACTCGCCGACACCCGTGCAGGGCGCGACGGTCCCCGACGCGCTCGCCGGGCG
>JAJZYI010000275.1 GCA_021798135.1 Actinomycetes bacterium
CGCCCCTGCCGGTGCGAGTGCGCGGCGGAGCCGATGCCGCGGTACTCCCCGCGCGCCCAGTAGAGCCGGTTGTGCCGGCACCCGTGCCCCGGGCGGGCCGTGCCCTGGGCTCCGACGCCCAGGCTCGCCCCTGGTGGGCCCGCCGTGGCCGGGATGGTGCCGCCCGCCGCTCGCCGCCCGCCCGCTCGCCGCCCGCCCGCTCGCCGCCCGCCGCCCGCTGTGAGCGCGCGGGCGCGGCTCGTGCTCGCGCTTCCGTCGCGCCCCGCCCCAGCCGGTATCCTCCCCGCATGACCGACCCGGAACCCGTCGCCGATCCCGGCAGCGCCGCCGTGCAGCCGGCCGACCTGATGGAGCGGGTCGTCAACCTGTGCAAGCGCCGGGGCTTCATCTTCCCCTCGGCGGAGATCTACGGCGGGTTCCGCTCCACCTACGACTACGGGCCGCTCGGCGTGCTCATGCTCCGCAACGTCAAGGACGCGTGGTGGCGCTCCATGGTCCAGTGCCGCGACGACGTCGTCGGGCTCGACGCGGCGATCCTGTCGAGCCCCAAGATCTGGGAGGCGTCGGGCCACCTCGCCAACTTCACGGACCCGCTGGTGGACTGCCGGTCCTGCCACGAGCGCTGGCGGGCCGACAAGATCGGCGACACCTGCCCGAACTGCGGGTCCTCGGACCTGACGGAGCCACGCGCCTTCAACCTCATGTTCAAGACGTACGCGGGGCCGGTGGAGAGCGACGCGACGGTCGCCTACCTCCGTCCCGAGACGGCGCAGGGCATGTTCGTCAACTTCGCCAACGTGCTGCAGACGACCCGCAAGAAGCCGCCGTTCGGCATCGCCCAGGTCGGCAAGTCGTTCCGCAACGAGATCACGCCGCAGAACTTCGTGTTCCGCACCCGTGAGTTCGAGCAGATGGAGATGGAGTACTTCGTCCCGCCGGCCGAGTCCGCCCGCTGGTTCGAGTACTGGCTGGAGGAGCGCTTCACCTGGTACCGGGACCTCGGCATCCCCGAGGGCAGCCTGCGGCTTCGGCACCACGACCCCGACGAGCTGTCCCACTACTCGGCCGGCACCGCCGACGTCGAGTTCCTGTTCCCCTGGGGCTGGGACGAGCTGGAGGGCATCGCCAACCGGACCGACTTCGACCTCCGGGCCCATGCCGCGCACTCGGGGGAGCGGCTCGAGTACTTCGACCAGGCCACCGGCGAGCGCTACGTGCCCCACGTCATCGAGCCGGCCGCCGGAGCCACCCGGACGATGATGGCGTTCCTGCTGGCCGCCTACGACGAGGACGAGGTGGGCGGCGAGCGGCGCGCCGTGCTGCGCCTCGATCCGCGGCTGGCGCCGTACCAGGTGGCGGTGCTGCCGCTGTCGAAGAACGAGCAGCTGGTCCCCCTGTCGCGGCGCGTGCTCTCCCTGCTGCAGCCGATCGCCATGTGCGACTTCGACGTCACCCAGTCGATCGGGCGGCGCTACCGCCGCCAGGACGAGGTGGGCACGCCGCTGTGCGTCACGGTCGACTTCGACTCGCTCCAGGACGACGCCGTCACCATCCGCGACCGCGACTCGACCGAGCAGCAGCGAGTACCCATCGAGTCGCTGGTCACGGAGATCGCCGGGCGCCTCCGGCGCTGAGCGGCCTTCCCCGGGCCGCGTCGCCGCTGGCGGAGCGGTCCCGGTGCGTGGCGGCCGGACCGCACCGCTACCGGGCCCGTCGCGCCCCCACCCCGCTGGCGATCGTCCGTTCCCCTCACGCCCGGGGGGTTCGCGGCGACCGTGCCGCGGCGTGCGCCCTGCCGCCGCCACCGCCACCGCCACCGCCACCGCCACCTGGGGCGATGGTGGGCTCGCTTCGCACCAGGGCGGTCCGCGGCGACCGCGGCGCGGCGTGCGCCGCTCGAACCGGGACCTCCGGTGCGAGCAGCCGCTTCCGTTAGGCTTTCCCAGTCCTGTCCTCGCGAGGAGATCCGATGCCGTACGTCTACGACTTCGACCACAAGCACCGCCGCCCACCCATGGAGCTGAAGGACCTGCTCGGGGGCAAGGGCGCCAACTTGGCCGAGATGACGTCGGTACTGGGGCTGCCGGTGCCGCCCGGCTTCACCATCTCCACCGACGCGTGCCGTGCCTACATGGCCGAGGGCTGGCCGGCCGCGCTCGACGGCGAGGTGGCGTCCGCCCGCCGCCGCCTGGAGAAGCGGATGGGCAAGCGCCTCGGCGACCCGAGCGACCCGCTCCTGGTGAGCGTCCGCTCCGGCGCCAAGTTCTCCATGCCCGGCATGATGGACACCGTCCTGAACCTCGGCCTGAACGACCGCTCGGTCGAGGGGCTGGCCCGCCAGACCGACGACGAGCGCTTCGCCTACGACTCGTACCGGCGGTTCGTCGCCATGTACGGCCGGATCGTCCTCGACATCCCCGGCGAGGAGTTCGACACCCTGCTCGAGGCGGCCAAGGAGCTGGCCGGCACCGCCTCGGACGCGGGTGTCCCCGTGGCGCTGCTGCGCTACCTCGTCGACTCGTACAAGGCGATCGTGGAGCGCCACACCGGCCGGCCCTTCCCCCAGGACCCCGACGAGCAGCTGCGCGGCGCCATCGAGGCCGTGTTCCGGTCGTGGAACGGGCCGCGCGCCGTCGCGTACCGCGAGCACGAGCGCATCCCCCACGACCTGGGCACGGCCGTCAACGTCCAGGCGATGGTCTTCGGCAACCGTGACGACCGGTCGGGCACCGGCGTCGGCTTCACGCGCGACCCGGCCACCGGGGCCCAGGGCGAGTACGGCGACTTCCTGGTCAACGCCCAGGGCGAGGACGTGGTGGCGGGCATCCGCAACACCGAGCCGCTCGCCGCGCTGAAGAAGCAGTTCCCGGCGATCCACAAGGAGCTGCTGGCCATCTTCGCCCGGCTCGAGCGCCACTACCGCGACATGTGCGACACCGAGTTCACCATCGAGCAGGGCAAGCTCTGGATGCTGCAGACCCGCGTGGGCAAGCGCACCGGCCGCGCCGCGCTCAGGATGGCGGTGGACATGACGTCGGACCCGGCCATCCGCCTGTCGCGTGCCGAGGCGCTCGGCCGCGTCACCGCCGAGCACCTGGAGCAGGTGCTGCACCCGCAGTTCGCCGCCGGCGGGCACGACGTGCTGACCACCGGCCTGGGCGCCTCGCCGGGCGCGGCGGTGGGCCGCGCGTACTTCACCGCGGACGACGCGGCCGCCGCGGCCGAGCGGGGCGAGGCGGTGGTGCTCGTCCGCAGCGAGACGTCCCCCGAGGACGTCCACGGCATGCTGGCCTCGCAGGGCATCCTGACCGCCCGCGGCGGCCTGGTGTCGCACGCCGCCGTGGTGGCCCGCGGCTGGGGCAAGCCGGCCGTGGTCGGTGCCGCCGCCGTCCGCATCGACGGGCGTTCCGCCGTCGTCGGGAGCACCACGATCCGCGAGGGCGACTGGCTGTCGATCGACGGGACCAACGGCACCGTGGTGCTGGGGCAGGTCCCGCTGACGGCCGCCTCGCCGCCGCCGGAGCTCGAGCAGGTCCTGGAGTGGGCGGACCAGCTGCGAGCGGGGCACCTCGGCGTGCGCGCCAACGCCGACAACGGCCCGGACGCCGCCAACGCCCGCCGCCTGGGCGCGGAGGGCATCGGGCTGTGCCGCACCGAGCACATGTTCCTGGCGGAGGACCGGCTCCCCATCGTCCGCCGCATGATCCTGGCCGCCGACGCCGAGGAGGAGGCCGCCGCGCTCGAGGAGCTGCGCGTCGCCCAGAAGGCCGACTTCCTCCAGATCCTGCAGGCGATGGACGGGCTGCCGGTCACCGTGCGCCTGCTCGACCCGCCGCTGCACGAATTCCTGCCGGACGTGGGCGACCTCGTCGTCAAGCAGGCGACCGAGGGGCTCGACGCCGAGGAGCAGCGCCTGCTCGACGCGGCCCGGGCATGGCACGAGTTCAACCCCATGCTCGGCGTCCGGGGGGTGCGGCTCGGCGTGCTGAAGCCGGGCCTGTACGCCATGCAGGTGCGGGCGCTCATGGAGGCGGCGCTGGAGCTCGGCGCGTCGGGTGGCCACCCGATCGTGGAGATCATGATCCCGCTGACCGTCACCCGCGAGGAGCTCGCCGAGGCGCGGCGCTGGGTGGACGAGGCGCTGGCCGAGGTGCAGGCGGGCACGGGCGGCGGCCGCGGCCGGCGGGCCCGGGCCGGCGGCCCGGTCGACGTGCGCTTCGGCACCATGGTGGAGACGCCCCGGGCCGCGCTGCGAGCCGGCGAGATCGCCGAGGTGGCCGAGTTCTTCTCGTTCGGGACCAACGACCTGACCCAGCTCACGTTCGGGTTCAGCCGTGACGACGTCGAGGGTCGCATGATGGGCTCCTACCTGGACAAGGGGCTGCTCGCCCGGAACCCGTTCGAGACGGTCGACGCCGACGGCGTCGGCGAGCTCGTGCGCCTGGGGGTCGAGCGGGGCCGGGCCACCCGGCCGGACCTGAAGGTGGGGGTGTGCGGCGAGCACGGCGGCGACCCCGCCTCGATCGCCACGTTCGCCGCCGCGGGGCTCGACTACGTCAGCTGCTCGCCGTTCCGGGTGCCCGTCGCCCGCCTGGCGGCGGCGCAGGCCCTGCTGGCACTGGGCCGGGTGGACGGGACCGGGCCGGTCCCGGCGCGTGCCGGCGCGGGGCGGCGGGCGGCCGCGGCCCGCAGCGTCACGG
>JAJZYI010000276.1 GCA_021798135.1 Actinomycetes bacterium
GCGGGGTGCGTGCGGTCGCCACGGCGCGCGGGGGCGGTGCTCGCCCGGGTCCGTTCCACGACGCCGAGGGAGCCTACCGGTCCGGCGGGGTCGTGCCCGGACGTGGGCGCGGGCGGCGGGCGCCGGACGTGCCGGGCCTCAGATGCCGAACGACGCGTCACGCACCGCCCGGACGGCGGCCTCGGGCCCGTCGAGCGCCACGTGCGCGGCCGCGGTCCGTCCCATGAGGTAGAGCACCAGCTCGCCGGGCTCGCCGGTGAGGGTGGCCGCGGGCGAGCCGTCGCGAGCCGGCCGGGCCGCGACGGTGCGGCCGTCGGGCCGCTGCAGGTCCAGGCCGACCGGGCCCAGCCGACGCGCCAGCAGGCGCGCCGAGCGCGACAGCAGCCGCCACAGGGCGTCGTCGAGCCCGGCGGTGGCCGCCGGGGCGCGCGGGGTGGTGTCGCCGCCGCCGCGCCGGACGTCCTCGTGGTGCACGAACATCTCCGCCAGGTTGACGACCGGATCGAGCGGCGCCAGCCAGGGGGGAGGGCCGGAGCGGACGGTGCGCACCAGGTCGGCGAACGGGCGCCGCGCCGCGCGCTCGCTGTGCGACCGCAGCAGCCCGGCGAACGGCCCGCCGAGGAGGATCCCCGGCGCCGCGATCGGGTCACGCTCGCGGATCACGAGGTGCACGGCGAGGTCGAGCGTCCGCCAGCCCTCGCACAGGGTGGGGGCGCCGGGGCCGAGCTCCAGGAGCAGGTCGCACAGGGCGGCGCGCTCGGCTCGCTGGGGTGCGGTGCTGTCCATCGCTGCTCCTCGGTCGGGTTCCGGTCCGCCTGGCCGGTCACCGGCTCGGGGCCCGGGAACGGGCTGGCCCGGTCGGCGACCTGCGGGTCGGCGCCGCGCACGGGTCCGGTCGGCCGCGCCGCGTGCTGCTCCTGCGGCGTGCCTGCACCGGACGGTCGGCGGTGGCCTCGCCGGGCGCCCGCCCCGACCGTAAAGCGCGCACCGGCCGGCCGTCAACGGAGCTGCCCGGCCGCCGTGCTGTGACGGCCGTGGTCGCGACGGCGCTACCCTCGGGCGCTGGTGGTACCCGAACGAGTGACCCGCCTGGTCGAGGAGACCACCCCGCTGGCCGAGCGCTTCCGCGCGGCCGGCTTCTCGCTGTACCTGGTCGGCGGCTCGGTGCGCGACATGGTGCTGGCCGGCCCGGCGGGCGGCGACGCCTCCGGGGACCTCGACTTCACCACCGACGCCCGGCCCGACGACATCGAGCGGCTCCTCGGCGGCTTCGCCGACGCGGTGTGGCTGCAGGGCAAACCGTGGGGGACGATCGGCTGCCTGGTCGGCGGCCGCCAGCTGGAGATCACCACCCACCGGGCCGAGGCGTACCGGGCGGACTCCCGCAAGCCGGAGGTGGTGTTCGGCGACGACGTCGAGGTGGACCTGTCGCGCCGCGACTTCACGGTGAACGCCATGGCCCTGCGCCTCGGTGGCGGACCGGGCGAGGCACCGGAGCTCCTCGACCCGTTCGGGGGGCTCGCGGACCTGGCGCAGCACCGGCTGCGGACCCCGCTCGACCCGCACGAGTCGTTCTCGGACGACCCCCTGCGGATGCTGCGTGCCGCCCGGTTCATCGCCGGGCTCGGCCTGGTGCCCGACGGGGCGCTGGTGGCCGCGGTGCGGGCGATGCACGAACGCCTGGCCATCGTGTCCGTCGAGCGCATCCGGGACGAGCTCGACAAGCTCCTGGTGGTGGCCGAGCCCTCGCCGGGCCTGGCCTTCCTGGTCGAGACGGGCCTGGCCGGGGAGTTCCTCCCCGAGCTGCCGGCGCTCGGGCTCGAGCAGGACCCGATCCACCGCCACAAGGACGTCCTTGCCCACACGCTGGCCGTGGTCGACAAGACCAGCCCGCAGCGGCTGCTGCGGCTCGCGGCGCTGCTGCACGACATCGGCAAGCCCCGGACGCGGGCCTTCGGCCCGGGCGGCGTGACCTTCCACCACCACGAGGTGGTCGGCGCCCGCATGGCCCGGGACCGCATGCGGGCGCTGCGCTACGGGAACGAGGACGTCGACACCGTCACGCGGCTGGTCGAGCTCCACCTGCGCTTCCACACCTACCGCCTCGGCTGGACCGACAAGGCCGTCCGCCGGTACGTGCGCGACGCGGGGCCGCTGCTGCTGCCCCTGAACGAGCTCACCCGGTGCGACTGCACCACCCGCAACGCCGCCAAGGCCCGGGCGCTCGGCCGGCGCATGGACGAGCTGGAGCGCCGGATCGAGGAGCTGCGGGCCCAGGAGGAGATCGACGCCATCCGCCCCGACCTCGACGGCCGGCAGGTGATGGAACGCCTCGGCGTGCGCCCCGGTCCCGTCGTCGGCCGGGCCCTCGACTTCCTGCTGGAGCTCCGCCTGGACGAGGGCCCCCTCGGGGAGGAGGAGGCCTACCGGCGGCTCGACGCCTGGTGGGCCGAGCAGCAGGCGTCGGTCGGCGGCTGATCCGGTCGGCTCGGGACGTCGCCCGCCGGCTCGCCGGTCGGCTCCGCCGGCGCGAGCACCCGGCGGCCCACGGCCCGGCAGCGTCGCCGAGCTGCGGGGGTGGTCCCGTCGGTCAGTCCTCGGGCCAGACCGGGCCGTCCTGGCCGGCGGCGAAGGCCTCGACCAGCGCGTGGGCCTGGTCGTCGTGGTACTGCACCGGCGGCGACTTCATGAAGTAGG
This sequence comes from Actinomycetes bacterium, assembly GCA_021798135.1. Taxonomy (GTDB): domain Bacteria; phylum Actinomycetota; class Acidimicrobiia; order Acidimicrobiales; family UBA8190; genus JAJZYI01. Next base: position 2,698 of record JAJZYI010000276.1, read on the forward strand.
CGGAGGGGCCGAGCAGCGGCCCGCCGACCCCGCGGTCGAGCGCCAGCTTGGCGCAGCGCACGGCGTCGATGATCACGCCCGCCGAGTTGGGGGAGTCCCACACCTCGAGCTTGAGCTCCACGTTGAGGGGCACGTCGCCGAAGTTCCGGCCCTCCATGCGGATGTAGGCCCACTTGCGGTCCGACAGCCAGGGCACGTGGTCCGACGGGCCGATGTGCACGTCGTCGGCGTCGAGCACGGTGTTCTCGATCTGGCTGGTGACCGACTGGGTCTTGGAGATCTTCTTGGAGCGGAGCCGGTCGCGCTCGAGCATGTTGCGGAAGTCCATGTTCCCGCCGAAGTTCAGCTGGTAGGTGTGGTCGAGGGCGACGCCGCGGTCCTCGAACAGCCGGGTGAGCACCCGGTGCACGATGGTGGAGCCCACCTGGCTCTTGATGTCGTCGCCGACGATGGGCACGCCCGCGTCGCGGAAGCGCCGCGCCCACTCGGGGTCGCTGGCGATGAAGACGGGGATGGCGTTGACGAACGCCACCTTGGCGTCCAGGCAGGCCTGCGCGTAGTAGCGCTGGGCCTCCTCGGAGCCGACGGGCAGGTAGCTCACGAGCACGTCCACCTCGCGCTCGGCCAGCACGGCGGCCACGTCGACCGGCTCCGCCGGCGACTCGTCCACCACGTCGCGGTAGAAGGTGCCGAGCCCGTCGAGCGTCGGCCCCCGCTGCACGGTGACGTCGAGGTGGCCGACGGTGGCGAAGCGCACCGTGTTGTTGTGGCCGGCGTGGATGGCCTTGCCCAGGTCGACGCCGACCTTGGTGGCGTCGACGTCGAACGCCGCCACGAACTCCAGGTCGCGGACGTGGTAGCCGCCCAGCTCCACGTGCATGAGGCCCGGGACGACGTCGTCCGGCGAGGCGTCGCGGTAGTAGGTCACACCCTGGACGAGCGAGCTGGCGCAGTTCCCCACGCCGGCGATGGCGACCCGAATGCTGCTCATGCGATGTCTCCTCCGGTGGTGACCGCCGAGGCGGTCGGATCGGGGCCCGCGGTGGCGAGCCGGTCGTCGGGGGCGCCGCTGGCGGGGCGCGCCGACGCGCCCCCCGTGCTGCCGGCGCCGCCCGGGGCCCGCTCCGCCTCGATGAGGCGGTCGAGCCAGTGGACGTCGCGCTCGATGGACTCCGCCGAGTGCTCCACGAGCGAGCGCGCGTAGCGGTCGAGGCGGGTGCCCCCCGCCGCGCTGCGCGCCGATCCGAGGCGCTCGAGCAGCTGGGCACGCCGGCGCTCGAGCAGGCGCAGGCGTGCCTGGGGGGGAAGGTAGCGGGCGAAGGCGAGGCGGAGCCCGAAGCTCCGCGTGTCGTCGCCGGCGTGCGGCTCGCTGGCGAGCAGGGCGGCGAACTGCCGGTGGCCCTCGTCGGTCAGGCGGTACACCTTGCGGCCGCGCCGGCCGCGCCCGCCGCTCGCCCTCCGGGCGCGCAGCGCCGCCCACTCCCCGGTGAGCGAGCCGGTCATCGGCACCGACGACGCGTGGCGGTCGTCCTCCACGGCGACCACGGCGCCGGAGCGCTCCAGGCGCGAGAGCGCCGGGTAGAGCGAGCCGAACGACACGTTGGCCACCAGCCCCAGCTCCTCGCGCAGCCGGCGCCGGATCTCGTAGCCGTGCAGCTCCTGCTCCTCGAGCAGGCCCAGGATGGCGAGGTCGAGCATCATCGCCCCCCGCGTCCCCGGCCGGCGTGCCGGCGCGCCCGGGCCGGTCGAGCGCGCCAGGGCCGGGCGTTCGCCGAGGGGAGGTGGGCCGGAGGGGCCTGCGGGGGTCTGCGGTGCGGATACATCGGTCGCACCTATCGTACCGATATATCGACCGGGCGACAACGTCGGCCACGCGGCAGGGGGCGGGCACGAGGCGAGAGCGGGCACGAGGCGAGAGCGGGCACGAGGCGAGAGCGGGCACGAGGCGAGAGCGGGCACGAGGCGAGAGCGGGCACGAGGCGAGAGCG
>JAJZYI010000277.1 GCA_021798135.1 Actinomycetes bacterium
GGCGTGCCCCCGGCGCGCCTGTTGCGTTCAACCAACCGTCCGGTTAGCGTCACGCCTGGCCGGCCCGGCGCGCGTGCCCGGCGCCCCGGCCCGCCCACCGGCTGGACCGGCGGGTGGGAAACGGGCGGGCCGCCGCCGGGAGGACGGGCGGACCGGCGCCGTGGAGGGAGACGATGGAACAGGACCACGCCCGAGCCGACGGTCGCCGCACCCGCCGTGCCGCCGGCGGGCCCCGACCGGCGCCACGCGGCGGCACCGTCTGCTAGCGGTGGCCGCCGAGCTCGTCATCCGGGGCGGCACGGTGGTCGACGGCACGGGGTCGCCCGGCCGGCGTGCGGACGTCGCCGTCACCGGCGGCCGCGTCACGGGGGTCGCCGAGGGCCTGCGGGGGGACCGCGAGCTCGACGCCGGCGGCTGCGTGGTGGCGCCGGGGTTCGTCGACATCCACACGCACTACGACGCCCAGGTCCTGTGGGACCCCCGGCTCACGCCGTCGTGCTTCCACGGCGTCACCACCGTGGTGACCGGCAACTGCGGCTTCTCGCTGGCGCCCACCCGCCCGGCGCAGCGGGGCCTGCTGGCCCGCACGCTCGAGAAGGTGGAGGACATGGCGGCGGCGGCCCTGGCCGAGGGCATCACCTGGGAGTTCGAGTCGCACCAGGAGTACCTGGCCGCCGTCGGGCGCCGCGGGAGCGCGCTGAACGTCACGGCGTTCGTGGGGCACACCGCCCTGCGGCTGTTCGTCCTCGGCGACGACGCGTACGAGCGCGCCGCGACGCCCGAGGAGGTCGCCACCATGGGCGAGGTCCTGCGCGGCGGCCTCGTGGCCGGCGCGGCGGGGTTCTCGTCGAGCTTCTCCGCCACCCACCTCGGCGCCGGGAGCCGCCCCGTGCCGAGCCGCCTGGCGGACCGCGGCGAGCTGCTCGCCCTGCTCGGCGTCCTCGGCGAGGTCGGCCGGGGGGTGTTCGCCGTCTCGCCCGGGACCGGCTGCACCGTCGACGACCTGTACGACTGGCAGCCCGGCGTCGGCGTGCCGTTCACCTACGGCGCCCTGCTCAGCTCGCCGACGGGCGTGCACCGCGAGCGCCTGGCCGCCAACCGCGACGGCTGGGCCCGTGGCGCGCAGGTCTGGCCGCAGGTGACCCCCCGGCCGGCCACCTTCGTCACGAGCATGGCGGCGCCCTTCACCTTCAACCCCAACCCCGCCTTCGGCGAGCTGGGCGAGCGCACCCCGGAGGAGCGGCGCCGGGCCTACGCCGACCCGCGGTGGCGGGAGCGGGCCCGCTCCGGCTGGGACGCCTACCGCCAGGGCGGGCAGCAGGCGATCCTGGTGCCCCGCTGGGACGCCTACCAGGTCGCCACCAGCACGGCACGCCCCGACCTCGACGGCGTCGCCGTGGCCGAGGCGGCCCGGCGGCTCGGGGTGCCACCGCTCGACGCCCTGCTCGACCTGGCCCTCGCCGAGCCCGACCTGGCGCTGCGGGTGCGGTGCGTGTTCGCCAACGACGACGAGGAGGAGGTCGCTGCGTTGCTCGCCGACGACCGGTGCGTCCTGGGCCTCTCCGATGCCGGCGCCCACTTCGACCAGATCTGCGACGCCCCCCAGGCCACCGACTACCTGGGCAACTGGGTGCGCGACCGCGGCGTCGTCCCGCTCGAGGAGGCGGTGCGCCGGCTCACGAGCCTGCCCGCCGGCCTGTTCGGCATGGTCGACCGCGGCGTGCTCCGCCCGGGAGCGTGGGCGGACGTGACGGTGTTCGACCCGGCCACCGTCGGGCCCGGCCCCGTGCGCCGAGTCCGCGACTTCCCCGGCGGCACCGAGCGCCTGACGGCGGACCGGCCCGACGGCGTGCGCCACGTCCTCGTGAACGGCGTCCCCATCCGGACCGACGCGGTGCAGGCGCCGCCCGAGGTGCGCCCCGGCCAGGTCGTCGCCCTGGCCGCTGGCGGGCGCTGAGCCGGCACCAGCCGCCGGCAGGGGACCACCCGGCGCCGGCACCAGCCGCCGGCGCCGTGCAGGGACCTGCGGCCGCGGCGCCGCGGACGGGGCCGGCAGGCGCCGGGCTCAGCGGCTCCCCACCGCCACGGGCGGGCCGAGCAGCCCGTGGCGGTTGACGGCCTGCACGGTGACCGACGTCGCGCCTGGCGGCACGGTCACCCGCTCGACGCTGCCGGCGGCGCCGCGCGGCGCCAGCCAGCGATGGTCGACGCGGCCCGATCGGAGCCGGAAGGCGACCATGTAGACGCCCACCCGCCCCTCGTACCCGCGCCCGCCGGGCGCCACGAACGTCAGCTCGCGGTGGCCGGGGTGCCACCTGAGCTGCCGGGGCGGGCCGGGCGGCTGGGCGTGGACGCCGAAGTTGCCCGAGTTGTGGAGGTCGTGGTGCCATCGGGCCCACTGGTCGTTGGCCGACGCCGGGCCCGGCGTGGTCCAGGCCATCAGGTAGCCCTCGCGGGTGGTGCTGACCAGGTCGACGCGACCCGTGCCGAACAGGTCCCCTGCGGTGGGCGAGAAGAGGTTCCAGCCGGGGGTCCACTTGGGGAAGCCGGGGACCATGGCGCCGCTGGCGTCGTAGGCGACGATGGCGTTGGAGTCGCCACCGTCGACCAGGTCGGTCGCCGGTCCGGCGCCGACGTCGGCGAACAGCGGCGCGCCGAGGAAGTCGATGCCCTGGCGCGCCGCGGGGAAGCCGGCCAGCGGGGCACCGCCGGCGGCAGGGTAGAGGACCTCGTGCTCGCTGATGCCGGTGCCGCTGTTGGGCTGCTCCTCGGCCCGCAGGATCGACAGCCCGCCGGTCTCCGCCTGGCCGAAGCGCAGGGCGCCGCCCATCGAGCCGAAGGCCCCCGAGGTCGTGAAGGTGATCGGGACGGTGGGCCCTGCCCCGCCGGCCGGGCTCGACAGGCCGCCGAGGATCGCGCCGAAGTCCTGGCCGATCACCGCGCCCGGCGACAGCCCCGGCGGCGCGGACGCGTACGCGCCGACGACCTTGCCGGCCCCGTCGACGAGGAAGGGGACGCCGAACACCGAGCTCACCTCGACGTCGTCGACGCCCGTCCCGGTGACGTCCGCCGCGACCGGCTGGTCGGCGCCCTCGGTGATGAACTGCTGGGCGGACCCGTAGTACTCGGCGAGGCCGGGGAGGCGGACGGGCCAGCCCGGCAGGGGCCTGCCCGCCGCGTCGAAGGCGAAGGTGAAGCCGTAGCCGAGGAGCTGGATGCCGCTGCCCCTGGTCTCGGTGAACTGGCTCCGCACCACGATGTCCGGGCCGGCCTTCCGTCCGAACAGGTAGGCGACCGTGGGCGTGGCTGCCAGCTCGTGGTCCTGCACGAGCTGGTAGCCGGGTGGCGCCGCCGTCCCGGTCGGCAGCCGCACCGTCACCGGCCAGCCGGGAACGTCGTGCCCGCTCGGGTCCCAGGCGTGGACCTGGCCGTCCATGGACGCCTGGACCACGTCCAGCGTGCCGAGGGGGCCGGCCAGGTGCACCAGCACGGGCGCGGCGACCGTCTCCGGCGCGGGCAGCCGGGTGTACGGGTCGGCCGGTCGCGGCACCGGGAGCGGCACGGCTGCCCCGACCGCGCTCCTGGGCCAGCCTCGCAGGAGGCGGCCGTGGGCGTCGAAGGCGTAGACCTCCCCGGACAGGGTGGTCGCGACCACGTCGAGCCGGCCGCGGTGCTGCAGGTCCCCGACGGCCACGTCGGCCAGGATCGGCTGGTCGCCCGGGTGGACGCCGTCCGGGACCCGCAGCGCGGGCCGGACCGGCGTCGTTCGAGCCGGGAAGCCCGGCAGCTCCCGGCACGTCCGCGGGTCGATGGCGTCGACGGTCCCGTCGGCCGTGCCGAAGACGATGTCCTGCTGCCCGGTCCCCTGCAGGTCGACGACGGCGGGCTGGCTCTCGCCCGAGGACCCGATGGCCAGGGGGAAGCACGACGGCCAGCTCGGGTCGTGGACCACGTCGACGGCGCGCCGCGACTCGCCGGTCAGGCCGGCGGCGTCGGTCGCCACCACCCGGATCGTCACCGCGTACTGCTCGGTCGACGACAGCTCCTGCGTCGACGACAGGTGGAACGGCGCCCGCCAGAACGACGCCGGGACCCGGGACAGGTCGAGGGTCCCGAGCGTGCCCCTGAAGGGGCCCCGCGTCTCGCCGGAGCCGATGGTGAACCACGACCCCGCCGCTGGCTGTGCCCCGAGCGACGCCTGGGCGACCCAGTGGACGGGACCGCCGCCGGCTGCGGGCACGACGGTGCCGGTGACCCGGACCTCCCTCGTCCGGGTCGGGTCCTCGATCCGGTACCAGTCCGGTGACGAGATCTCCGTCACCGGTGGCAGCCGGTCGGCGGCGACCATCTGCATGGCCCGGTCAAGGTTGGGCACGCCGTAGCCGTACTGGAGGCTCCACGGCCCGGGCGCGCCGGGCCATGGCAGCGACGTGTCGGTGACCGGCACGCTCGCGGCCCGAAGCAGCTGGACCGCCTGGGGGCCGGTGAGGGGCTGTCGGATGAGGCCCTGGGCGTAGGCTCGCCGCCCCCACGACAGCAGCAGGCCGAACAGCCCGCCCAGCGCCGCGGTCGAGCCCGACGTCGACGACTGTCCCGGCACCGAGACCACGTTGTGGGTGCCCCACGAGGTCATGTTGGAGCGGACCCAG
>JAJZYI010000278.1 GCA_021798135.1 Actinomycetes bacterium
GGCTCGGACTCGGCGACGACGGGTCCCGCGGCGGCGCGTGGCGGGACGGCGACGGGTTCCGCGGCGCGTGGCGGGACGGCGACGGGTTCCGCGGCGCGTGGCGCGGCGGCGCGTGGCGCGGCGGCGGGGCGGTCCGGCACCCGCCACGTCCTCGACGTCGACGACCTTTCTTGCGCAGACCTGCGGGCGGTCCTCGACCTGGCGGACGCTCCGGCGGCGGCGGCGGGGCCGGTGCTCGGCGGCAAGGGCGTGGCGCTCGTGTTCGAGCGGCCGTCGGCCCGCACCCGGAACGCGTCCGAGATGGCCGTGGTGGCGCTCGGAGGGCATCCCATCACGATCCGCGGCGAGGAGATCGGCATCGACCGGCGCGAGACGGCCGAGGACGTGGCGCGCACGCTGGCCTGCTTCCACGGCGTCATCTGCGCGCGCGTGACCGACCACGGCACGCTCGCCCGCATGGCGGCGGCGCTCGACGCCGCCGGCGTGGGCGTCCCGGTGGTCAACCTGCTCTCGGACCGGGCGCACCCGTGCCAGGCCCTGGCGGACGTGCTGACCCTGCGGCAGCGGTTCGGCGACCTCGCCGGGCGGACGGTCGCCTACGTGGGCGACGCCAACAACGTCTGGCGCTCCCTGGCCATCGCCTGCGCCATGACGGGCATCCGGCTGCGGACGGCGGCGCCGGAAGGCTACGGCCCCGACCCCGACGACGTCGCGCTCGTGGTCGAGGCAGGCGGCGAGCTGGAGCTGACCTCGGAGCCGGCCGAGGCCGTCGCCGGGGCCGACGCCGTCTACACCGACGTGTGGGTGTCGATGGGCCAGGAGGACGAGGCCACCCAGCGCCGGCAGGCGTTCGCCGGCTTCACCGTGGACGCGGACCTGCTGGCGGTCGCACCGGGGGCGCTCGTCATGCACTGCCTGCCTGCGCACCGGGGCGAGGAGATCGCCGCCGACGTCCTGGAGGGGCCGCGCAGCGTCGTGTGGCAGCAGGCGGCGAACCGGATGCACGCCATGCGGGGGCTGCTCGCCTGGGCGGTGGGCGGGGCGCGCGACTTGGGGCCGGCGCCGGCGGCAGCCGGGGAGGACGGGGAGCGGGACCCCGGGCCGGCAGCCTGGGGGGCCGGGGAGCGGCCGTGAGCCTGTCGAAGCAGCAGCGCCAGCACGTCGTCGCCCAACTCCTCGAGCGGGGTGTCGTGACCAGCCAGGCCCAGCTGGTCGACCTGCTCGCCGCCGAAGGCGTGCAGGCGACCCAGGCCACCGTCTCGCGCGACCTCGACGAGCTCGGCGCGGTGAAGATCCGGGTGGCGGGCGGGGAGACGGCGTACGCGCTGCCGGAGCTGCCCGCGCGCCTGGTCGTGCCCGAGGACCACCTGCGGAGGGTGCTCGGCGAGTGGGCCGTGGAGGTGGCGTGGTCCGGCGCGATCGTGGTGGTGCGCACGCCACCGGGCTCGGCCCACGTGGTCGGGTCGGCACTGGATCGCAGCGCGTTCCCCGGGGTGATCGGGACGGTCGCCGGTGACGACACCGTGCTGGTGGTGGCCTCCGAGGACACCGGTGGCGCGGCGGTGGCGGCGGCGCTGCGCTCGCTCGCCGGGCTCCCGGCCGTGCCCAGGGCGCAGTCGGACGGGCACGGCCGGACCCGGGCGCTGCCCGGCGGCGGAGCATCGGCGGCAGGTCCCGGGCCCCGGGACGCCGAAGGAGAGGGAGGCGACGCGTGACGCTCTGGGAAGGCCGGCTCGGCCAGTCGACCGCCGAGGAGGTGATGGCCTTCACCGCCAGCCTCGGCTTCGACCGGCGCCTGGCCGACGACGACCTGGCCGGGTCCCGCGCGCACGTGCGGGGGCTCGTCCGCGGCGGCGTGCTCGGCGCCGACGAGGGCGCCGTGCTGCTCGCCGCGCTGGACCGGGTCGGCGAGGAGCTGCGCGACGGGACCTTCGCCTTCGCCCCGGGCGACGAGGACATCCACACGGCGGTGGAGCGCCGCGTGACGGAGATCGCCGGCGACGCCGGGGCCAAGCTGCACACCGGGCGGAGCCGCAACGACCAGGTGGCCACCGACCTCCGGCTCTTCACCCGGCGGGCGCTCGCGGCGGTGGCCGAGGCCCTGCTCGCCCTGGGCCGCGTCCTGGAGCAGCGGGCCGCCGACGCCGGCGACGCCTACCTGCCCGGGTACACGCACCTGCAGCGGGCCCAGCCGGTGCTGCTCGCGCACCACCTGCTGGCGCACGGCTGGGCCTTCGCCCGGGACTTCGACCGGCTGGTCCACACCATCGACCGCCTGAACGTCTCCCCGCTCGGGGCGGGCGCCCTCGCGGGGTCGTCACTCCCGCTCGACCCGGACGGCGTCGCCGCCGAGCTCGGCTTCGACGGCCGGTTCGAGAACTCCCTCGACGCCGTCTCGGACCGCGACTTCGTGGCCGAGGCGCTCTTCGACCTGGCGCTCCTGGGCGTGCACCTGTCCCGCCTGGGCGAGGAGCTGGTGCTGTGGTCGTCCGAGGAGTTCGGCTTCGCCGTGCTCGACGACGCCTACGCGACGGGCAGCTCGATGCTCCCGCAGAAGAAGAACCCCGACGTCGCGGAGCTCGCCCGCGGCAAGAGCGGGCGGCTGATCGGGCATCTCGCCGGCATCATGGCGACCCTGAAGGGGCTGCCGCTCGCGTACAACCGGGACCTCCAGGAGGACAAGGAGCCGCTGTTCGACGCCGTCGAGCAGGTCGAGCTCGGCCTGCGGGCGGCGACGGGCATGATGGCGACCGTCACCTTCGACCTGGCGCGGATGCGGGCCGCCGCCGACGGGCCGGCTGCGGCCGCCGTCGACCTGGCGGAGTGGCTCGTCCAGCGGGGCATGCCCTTCCGCCAGGCGCACTCGGTGGTGGGCGGCCTCGTCCGGCAGTCGTTGGAGCGGGGCGTGCCGCTGGCCGAGCTGGTGCAGGCCGACCCCGCCCTCGGGTCCGAGGCCGTCGGCCTGCTCGAGCCCGGTGTCGCCGTCACCCGCAGGACGACGCCCGGCGGGGCCGGCCCGGCGCCGGTCGCCGTCCAGCTGGAGCGGTACCGGCACCGCCTGGAGGTCGACGAGGAGCGCCTGGGCAGCATCGGCCGCCACGCGCCGGTCGACGAGGGGTGACGACGGGACGGGTGCGCCCGCGCCCCCGGCGCGGCGCCGTGGCGTGAGCAGGCACGGGGGCGGGGCCGGCCCGGAGCCGGCCCGCGCCGCCGTGGTGCCGCGCCGCGCGCTGGCACGCGACCCCGTGGCGGTCGGCCCGTGGCTCCTCAACAAGGTGCTGGCCCGGCTGGACGGCTCTGGCGCCACCCTGCGCGCCGGGCGGGTGGTGGAGGTGGAGGCCTACCGGGGCGAGGACGATCCCGCCTCGCACGCGTTCCGGGGGCGCACCGCGCGCAACGCCACCATGTTCGGCCCCGCCGGGGGCCTCTACGTGTACTTCACCTACGGCATGCACTGGTGCGCGAACGTGGTGTGCTGGCCCGAGGGCAGGGCCGGCGCGGTCCTGCTCCGGGCCCTGGCCCCGCTCGACGGGCTGGCGGCCATGCGCAGCGACCGGCCAGCGGCGCGGCGCGACCGCGACCTGGCCAGCGGCCCTGCCCGCCTCTGCCAGGCGATGGGCATCACGGGCGCCGACGACGGGACCGACCTGACCGCCGGCACCGGGCTGGTCCTGCTCGACGACGGCACGCCGCCGCCGGCGGCACCTGCGCGCTCGGCACGCGTCGGGATCCGCTTGGGCACCGACCGGGCCTGGCGGTGGTGGGTGCCCGGCGACCCGCACTGCTCGCCGGGGCGTCCGGCGGGCCCCGAGGCCGGCGGCGCCCCGGTTGGCACCCCCCACCGGAGCGTGTAGAGTCATCGAGCCGGCTCGGCCGGCGGTGGTGCCGGCGCCCCGGCTTGACAGGGGCGGCGGGGCCGCTAAGATGGTGACTCCCGGAACGACGTGGCCAGGGCGACATGCCCGGCCAACGACCCGGGGCCGGCACCAACCCTGCCTCGGCAGGAGTGTGCCGCGTCGCTCCTTGAAAACGGAACAGTGAGAGCCAAAAGCCAGTGCGGGCGACCGCGCCGTGCGCTTCGGCGTGCGACGGGGTCGAACCAAGCAATTAAGCACTGACACGGACAACATCCGTGCTGTGCCAGTCGGTCGGAGGGGTCAGTGCCCCGAAGACCGGCTCTCCAGGTCGTCGGCTTCGGTACCGGGTTCGCTCGGGACCGGATCCGGAGATCTCGATGGAGAGTTTGATCCTGGCTCAGGACGAACGCTGGCGGCGTGCCTAACACATGCAAGTCGAACGAGGTCCATCCGGTGGCAACACCGGTGAAGACCTAGTGGCGAACGGGTGAGTAACACGTGAGCAACCTGTCCCGAAGACCGGGATAACACCGGGAAACCGGTGCTAATACCGGATGCCCCCACCGGGTCGCATGGCCTGGTGAGGAAATGGATTCCGCTTCGGGAGGGGCTCGCGGCCTATCAGCTTGATGGTGGGGTAACGGCCCACCATGGCGACGACGGGTAGCTGGTCTGAGAGGACGATCAGCCACACTGGGACTGAGACACGGCCCAGACTCCTACGGGAGGCAGCAGTGGGGAATCTTGCGCAATGGGCGAAAGCCTGACGCAGCAACGCCGCGTG
>JAJZYI010000279.1 GCA_021798135.1 Actinomycetes bacterium
CCTTTGGCCACTCGGACACCGACCCGCCGGGAACGATACCAAGCCCGGCGGGCCTCGCCGTCCGCCGCCCCACCGCCGTGCCGCCCCCGCTACCGTGCCGCCCCCCACCGCCCGCCGTGCCGCCCCGCCGTCCGCCGTCCGCCGTGCCGCCCCCCAGCGCCCCGGCGGCAGGCCCGGCGCCGCCTCCGATGGCCGGCACCGCTGCGGCGGTAGGGTCTTGCCATGCCCACGTTCGACGTCGTCTCCGAGGTCGACATGCAGGAGGTCCGCAACGCCGTCGACCAGGCGAACCGCGAGGCCGGCACCCGCTTCGACTTCAAGGGAACCGATTCCACCATCGAGCTGTCGGACACCGAGCTCGTGCTGCGCTCCTCCACCGAGGACCGGCTGCGGGCGCTCCACCAGGTCCTGCAGGAGAAGCTGGTGAAGCGCCAGGTGTCGCTCAAGGCGTTCGACGAGGGGAAGGTCGAGGAAGCCTCGCGCGGTGCGGCGCGGCAGCGCATCGCCATCCGCGCCGGCATCTCGGCGGACAACGCCAGGCAGCTCAACCGGTTCGTGAAGGACCTCGGCCTGAAGGGCGTGTCCTCCCAGGCCCAGGGTGACCAGGTCCGGGTGACCGGGAAGAAGCGCGACGACCTGCAGCAGGTGATCCAGGCGTTGAAGGCGCACGACTTCGGCATCCCGCTGCAGTTCACGAACTTCCGGGACTGACACCGGACCCGGGGTCCGTCCAGCCCGGGGTCCGTCCAGCCCGGTCCGCTGCAGCCGGGCCGCTCCGCCCCTGCCCGGGCGCCCGGCACCGGGCCCCGGCAGCCCTCAGCCGTGGGGCCGCAGCCCGACGGCGGCGAAGGAGACCCGCCGGGCGGGCAGGACGGCGTCGACCGGGCCGAGATCAAGGCGGCGGAACGCGACGCCCATGGCCCGGAGCCGCGCCTCGAAGGCCCGCTCGGGGAGCCCCGACGGGCCCTGGATGACGGGGCTGGCGGCGAACTGCGCCATCGCTCTCGGGGTCGGCGTGACGAACAGCCACGCCTGGCGGTCCGCCGGCGCCGCGCGCACGGCTGCCTGCAGCCCCGGCAACCGATCGGGGCTCGGGGGCGAGTCGGCGATCTGCAGCCGACCCCTGCCGAAGAAGTCCAGCGTGTAGGCGACCCAGTAGTCCGCGTACCCGGACCGCACGCCGGCGGACTCCAGGCGACGCACCACGGCACGCGCTTCGCCGTTGGCCCCGGCGGAGGCGGAGGCGGCTGCCGGCGGCACCAGCACGCGCGTGGTGTCGACCAGGACGAGGGCGCTGCCGGCCACGGCCAGTGCCAGCACCCCGGACGCGGCACCGACGGCGACCCGGGCCACCCGCCCCGGCGCTCCGGGGGACGCACGGCGTCGCAGCCGGCCGGGCCACGCCCTGGCCCCGCGTCGCGGGCGGCCGCCGGCCTGCCGGCGTCCCCGACGTGCCCCGGCGTCGAGGCCGGCCACGGCGACCAGGAGCGCCAGGGGCACCAGGAACACCGAGTAGCGGCCCGAGCGCCACAGCCAGACGCCGGGCACCAGCGCCAGCAGGAAGGGGCACGCTACGACGCCGGCGACCAGCGCCGGCCCGGGCCCGCGTCGGGCGAGGCAGCGCCGTGCACAGCCGGCGAGGGCGACGGCTGTGGCCGCCATGGCCGCTTCGGCCACGACCGCGGGGACGGCCCAGGCGCCGCTCGCCGGCACCCGGAGGTCGAGCAGGAGCGGCACGGCGCCCCTGAAGACGTCGCCGAGCCTGCCGAGATAGCCCGGAGCCGACGCCGGCACGTAGTAGCCGCCGGGCCGCAGCGACACGAACCCCGAGCCGACGTTGTCCCACAGCCACGGCAGCGCGCCCACGGCCCAGCAGGCGGCGGCCACGGCCAGCCACGGGGCGAGCCGGCCCCGCAGCCCGGCCGGCAGCCTGCCCCGCAGCCTGCCCCCCGGTTCGCCCGACAGTTCGCCCGAGAGCTCGCCCGACAGTTCGCCCCGCGGCTCACCCGGCAGCCCGCAGCGCGGTTCGCCCTGCAGCCCACCCCGCCGCCGGTGCCGCGCGAGCCAGGCGGCCAGCCACAGCCCGGCCGGGACGGCGAAGTAGGCGATCTCGGGCGACGACCACCAGCCGACGCCGCCCACGAACCCCACGGCGGCGAGCTCCCACCCCGGCTCGCGCCGCGCCGTGACGCGCAGGGTCAGGAGGAGCAGCGCCAGGCCACAGGCCATCGTCACCCCCCGGAAGCCGTACTCGAGCGTGCTGTTCCACACCGCCGCCTGGGGTGCGGCCCAGAAGCACGCGGCGGCCAGCACGGCCAGCTCGGCCACGCCGGAGAGCCTGCGGGCCACTCGCCACAGCAGCACGCCGGACAGCGCCGTCAGTAGGACGGGCACCAGCCGGAGCACGAAGGCGGAGGAGCCGAGGACGGCGAACAGGACGGCGACGAGGTAGGGCTCGACGCCGCCGTAGTGCTGGCCCGGGTAGAAGGCGACGAGGTGCCCCTGCAGGATCCGGCGCGCCGCGAGCCCCACGACGGCCTCGTCGGCGTTGAGCGGCTCGCGCCACAGGTACCAGGCCCGGGCCAGCCCGCCGAAGGCCAGCGCGGCGCCGACGACGGGCGCGACGATGCCGGGAAGAACCGCGGAGCGGCGCCCGCCGTCACGGCCGGCGCCGTGGTCGACCGGGGGCGTCGCCACCGGTGCGGGAGCGGCGGCTCGGGGCACGCTGGCGCTCCTCGTCGACCGGGCTCAGGCCGCCTCGACGAGCTCCTCGTCGGCGGCGGCCGCCGCCGGGTGCTGGAACAGCCGGTTGAAGACGAGGTACTTCAGCACCCACAGCACCGCGAACGTCATGATGTTCGCCCCGTCCACCAGCGCCGTCGACGCCAGGTGGTGGAAGTGGTGCTCCAGGCTGATGTGGCGAGCCAGCGAGGCGCTCCCCACCGACAGGAGGATGCCGACGATCGAGGTGGACCAGAACGGCACCACCTCGCGCCACATGTGGGAGCGGCCCGACCGACCCCACGCCCAGTTCCGGTTGAGGTAGTACGACGGGACGATGGCGACGATGTTGGCGAACAGGGTGGAGGGCACCTCGGTCCACAACCGGAACACCCCGTACGCCAGCGTCAGGACGCCGAACGACACGGCCGTGGACACGACCGATGCCATGAAGTACCGGAAGAGCCTCCGCCCGCGTGGCGTCTGGAGGAACCGCCACAGTCGCAGCGCCGCGTCACGCATCCGTAACATGGTACCGCCAGTATGGATGACGTGCCACCGGGACCATCCCCCGCGGCCGGTCCGCGCCCGCCGGCGGCGGACCCTTCGTGACCTGGGACGACACCGCGTGCCGAGCCGCCGGGCCCGCCAGGGCCGGCCGGTCCGGTGGCGGGCGGCCCTGCCCTGCGGGCGCCCCGGGGCACGCCGGGCGGCGCGTCGGCGCCTGCCCGGGCAGCCCTGCCGAAGCCGCCGCCGAGCGCATGGATAGGAGACCGTGACCTCGATCATCGCCATCGTCGCCATCGTGCTGGTGCTCACCGTCGGCACGCGAGCCGCCCGGTCGCTGCTCGGGGGGAGCCGCGACGAGCGACGGTCCGTCGACCAGTACGGGCGGGCGCTGCGCACCCTGCGCACCCTGCCCGAGCGGGCAGCGGACGATCCCGGCGAACCGGCCGGCGGCGAGCTGCCCTGGACCGGTGCCGACGGCGAGCGGCTCGGCGAGCACGCCGGCGACGCCCACCTCGCCGGCAGCCGCCTCGCCGGCAGCCGCCCGGCCGTGCCCGCCCGCCGGCACGGCGGTGCCGTGGCCTCCGACGCCGGTCACCTCGGGGGCGCCCGCCTGGTGCGGCCGGACCCGCCGGCCGCCGAGCGCCTCGGCGATCGCATCACCTTCCGCGCCGACGCCCTGCCAAGACCGGTCACCCCCCCGGGCGCCGGCTCGGCCCTCGACGCGGCACGGGCGCTCGCCGGCCGGTCGCGACCGGGAGACCCGCGCCTGGCGGGCCTCGAGTCCCTGGTGGCAGTGGACGCCCCCTGGCCCGTCCAGGAGGCGGCCCGCATCATCGGCCTGGGCGACGGCCGCCACGAGCGGGACGCGGCGGTCGAGGCGAACGCCCGCCTGACCGGCACCACGGGCCTGCTGCTCGCCGTGCTCTTCTTCCTCGAGGGCCTGACCATCCCGCTCATCCACCGGGTCGTGGCGTGGCACATCCTGATCGGCCTGGTGCTGGTGCCGCCCCTGCTGGTCAAGATGGGCTCCACGCTGTGGCGGTTCGGGCACTACTACGTGCGCGACCCCCGCTACCGGAAGGCGGGCCCGCCGCACCCGCTGCTGCGGGTCCTCGGGCCGGTCGTGCTGCTGTCGACCGTGCTGCTCATGGGCTCGGGCATCGCCCTGTGGCTCGCTGGCCCCGGCAATGCCACCCTCTTCCGGGTCCACCAGCTCAGCTTCGTGCTGTGGTTCGTCGTGGTGGCCGTGCACGTCGCCGCCCACCTGCTCCGGGCCACCCGGCTGGCCGCCGCCGACGCCCACGACGCCAGCCGAGCCGCTCGCGGCGTCCCGCCGCGCGATCGCGGGAGGGCCCGGCGGCGCCGCGTCCTGGTCGTCGCCAGCCTGCTCGCCGGCCTGGC
>JAJZYI010000280.1 GCA_021798135.1 Actinomycetes bacterium
TGCTCGCTGGCCGCCGCCAGCACCGACCGCGCCGCTCGCTCCGCCTCGTCGGCGGTGACGCCGACGAGCACCGCGCCGAGCTCCGACTTGTGCACGGCGCCGGTGCAGCTCGCCTTGACCACGGCGCGGCCGCCGAGCTCGGCGACGGCCTTCGGTGCGTCGCCCGGGTCGGCGAGGAGCACCCGTCGCGGCGCCCGGAGGCCCGCGCTCTCGAGCAGGTCCTTCACCTCGTGCT
The DNA here is from genome assembly GCA_021798135.1 of Actinomycetes bacterium. GTDB lineage: Bacteria > Actinomycetota > Acidimicrobiia > Acidimicrobiales > UBA8190 > JAJZYI01. The sequence goes on from JAJZYI010000280.1 coordinate 236, forward strand.
CGGACCAGCCCCCGCTCCTGCCCAGGTCGGCGGGGTGGCCTTCGGGGTGGCGAGGCGGTCGCGGCGTGCCCGCCGCGTCGGCGGCCGCCGCCAGCACCGCCATGCACCGGCCCGGCTCGGAGAGCACCGGCACCCCGCTCGCGGCGGCGAGGGCCATCCCGGGACCGGACAGCGCTCCTGCGGACCACTGCAGCACGACGGGCACGCCCGCCGCGCCGCGCGCGCCGGCGACGATCCGGGCGAGGCGCTCGGAGAGCGCCGGCGGATGGTCCCCCACGGCGACGACGACGGCGCCGGCGGCCGGGTCGCCGGCGACGATCTCGATGGCCCGCCCGAGCCGCTCGGGCTCGGTCAGGATCGCGCTCGAGATGTCCGCGGGGTTGGCCGCCGACCCGAAGTCGGGCGTGATCGCCGCCATCGCCTCCACCGTCGACGGCTGCAGGGCCTCCAGCGCGACACCGTGCGCGGCCGCGGCGTCGGCCAGGACCGCGTTCATCCCTCCCGAGAAGCCCACCACGACGGCCCGCCGCGACCCCTCCCCGACCGTGCCGAGCACGTGGGTCATCTCCAGGAGCTCCTGGTAGTCGCTCGCCTGCAGGATGCCCAGGCTCCGGCAGACGGCGTCGAACCCCGCCTGCGAGGCGACCAGCGCCCCGGTGTGGGAGGCGATGACGTGCCGGGCCTGCGGGGACCCGCCGGCCCGCAGCACGGCGAGCCGCACCCCGGCGCGCCGGGCCTCGGCGAGGGCGTCGGCGAACCGGTGGCCCTGGCCGAACCCCTCGAGGAACAGGCCGACCGCCCGGGTGTGCCCCTCCTCGACCAGCCAGCCGACGACGTCGGCGGCGTCCACGTCCGCCTCGTTGCCGGTCGACACCACCGCGCTCAGCCCGATGCCCTGGGCGATGGCACGGTCGGCCAGGACCCCGGCGATGCCGCCGCTCTGGGAGACGAACGCCACCGAGCCCCCGGGGATCGCCGGCTGGGTGCCGAAGGCGCTGGCGCTGCACGCCACCGAGCCGTGCACGTTGACGAACCCCGGCGAGTTCGGGCCGAGCAGCCGCACGCCGCTCTCGGCGCAGAGCCGCCTGAGCCGTTCCTGGCGTGCCGCGCCCTCGGGACCGAGCTCGCGGAACCCACCCGTGAACACCGCGGCGGCCCTGACGCCGCGGCCCACGCACGCGCCGAGGGCGTCGTCGACGGCGCCCGCCGGCACCAGCAGGACCGCCAGGTCGATGCCCTCGGGGAGCTCCTCGACGCTGCGGACGCAGGTGGCACCGTCGAAGCTGCCCCCGTGGTGGTTCACGACGTGGACCGGCCCCGCGAAGCCGTGCCGGCGCAGGGCGGCCAGCGGGCGGCCCCCGAACTTGGCGGGATCGGCGGACGCGCCGACGAGCGCGATCGACGACGGGGCGAACAGCGGCGCCAGGCCGCTCACCGGACCACCGGGGAGAAGAAGTCGGCGTCGCTGGTGGCCATGTGGTGCCAGATGCTGGGGACCGCCACGCCGAGCAGCCGGTCGACCATCCGGTCCGCCGTGGCCCGGCAGCTCTCCATGATCCGGTCCCGCACGCCGGCGTCGGAGCCCGCCAGGGTGAAGAAGGACGTGAGGTGGTTGGCGAAGAGGGCCGCGCCGTACTCGATCTTGTAGCGGTCGTCCCACTCGAGGGCACGGAGGTACAGCTCCTCGTTGGCCGCGGTCGCCGCCTCCTGGACCGCCTGCAGCTCGTCGGCGCCGAGCACGCGCAGGACGCCGTCCTCGCTCGTCAGTGCCACCAGGCCCGTCAGCCGGTCCCCGAGCTCGTGGGGATGGATCGTCATCGACCCGAACATGTCGCACACGACCCGGACGTCCCCGGCGGCGTAGGCGACGATCACGTTCGCCACCGGGATGCGGGCCTCGGTCGCGGCCCACGGGAGGTAGTCGTTGCGCAGGTCGTTCCACTCCTTCACGAGGAGCGTGGAGCCTCCGGGCCCGGGGTAGGGCCCGTGGCCGAAGATGCCGTCCCGCTGCTCCCCGTGCAGGATGAAGCTGTAGAGGTCGAGGATCGCCCCCGTCCGGCGCAGGGTGGCGTAGGCGCCCGGCTCGAAGGGCGACAGCCGCTCGACCAGGTCGGCGACCTGCGCGCCGTCGAGGATCCCGAGGGCGCCGCCGGCGTCGTCGGGGAGCAGCCGACCGTCGGTGCGGTAGGCGCGCATCACCCGCTCCCAGAAGTCGACGAGGAAGCACACCGAGTCGACGTCCTCCCCGGGGAAGGGGTCGCCCGGCGGGATGGCCCGGTCCAGGATCCGCTGCTGGCGCGCCCCGAGGTAGCTGCACAGCACGATGAACGGCTGCAGCGCGTACGGCCGGCTTCCCGGGGCGCGCATCCGCCGCCCGATCTCCTCGGGCGGCAGGACGGCGCAGAGCTCGCGCAGGTAGCGGGGAGCGTGCTCGTGCAGGCACTCCCACCCGAGTGACGACCGGCGCGGCAGGTCGAACAGCATCGACCGCATGGACTCCCTGCGCTCGGCTCGCATGCCGGCGCGCTGGCTCTCGCCGAAGTGCCGGATGACGTCGTTGACGTGGTCGATGTCCGGCCCGTGCATCAGCGCCTCCTCGCGCCCGGGTCGCCGCCACGAGCGGGCGGGACGGCCTGCGAGTACACCTCGCCGTCCGGCGCGGCCAGGCGGCCGAGCACCAGCAGCGGGTCGGCACCCGACAGCAGGTCGGGGACGACCCTGACGGCGGTCTCGTGGAAGGCGTCGACGACCTGCCGGCCGAGGTCGAGGCCGGCGGCCCGGGCGAAGCCGAGCGCGAGCGACGCGTACAGGTCCGCCCCGTACGCGATCTGGTCGTAGGGAGACCAGCCGATGGCCTCCTCGTACATGGCCACCTGGGCGTCGGCGGCGCGGCGCTCCGTCTCGGCGATCTCCTGCGGCGTGACCGGGCGGAGGCTCCCGCCGTCGTTCGTCACGTAGGCCTCGCCGACGACGTGCGCGGCGTAGTCGGAGGGCGCGGTCACGAGGCTCCCGAAGAGGTCGATCCGCACCTCGACGCCGCGCAGGCGCATGGCCCGGCAGAGCGAGCCGACGGGCGGCAGCTCCCGCGGCGCCCAGGGCAGCGAGCGGTCGCGCAGCCCGACCAGCTCCTTCACCACCAGCACGTCCCCGCCGGGGAGCGGGTAGGGGCCGTGGTGGAAGACGCCCACCCGGGCTTCGCCGTTCAGGATGAAGGTGTAGAGCTCGGTGACGGCCATGGCGCGCCTGACGGGGACGCCGGCGCCCGGGCCGCCGTCGCCGAGGAGCGCGAGGAGCTCGTCGACCTCGCCCGGCGCCAGGATCGGGAGCCGGTAGCCGTTCTCGTCGGGCAGGAACGACGGCGCGTCGACGTAGCGGGCGCCCACCTCGCGCCAGAACCCCACCACCAGCTCGTCGTCGGCCCGCCGCTCCCGCCCCAGGACCTCGTCGTCGGCGAGCCCCGCCCGCAGGCGGAGCTGCTCGCGGCCGTTCAGGTAGCCGAGCATCAACGAGCTGAGGCTGACGTAGTTGGGGCGGGTGGCGACGTGCTTCATCGCCGACGCGAGCTCGCCGGCGGGCACCGCCGCGGTGACCTCGCGCAGGATCCACGGCAGGTGCTCGAAGTAGCAGTACGAGCCGACCACCAGCCTCGCCGGCACGTTGAAGAGCGGCGAGGTGAGCGTCGGGGGTCGCCCGCCGGTGAAGAAGCTCCGCACGCTCGTCCCGAAGCGGCGGATCTCCCGCTCCAGCGCCAACGGCGCCGAGGGACCGGCACGCCCGCCGCCCGGGAGCGCACCGGCGTCGGAGGGAGGGGTCGCACGCACGGCCGCGCCCCCTACCGCTCCGCCGCCGGCACGCCCGCGCCTGCGGCTCCGGGCGCAGGCAGCGGCGTGGCGGGCAGCGGCGTGGCGGGCAGCGGCGGTCCGTCCGGGGCGAGCCCGTCGAGCTGGGCCCTGACCGCGGCGAAGGCGCTGGGCGGCACGGAGATGGCGTCGATGCCGGCCCCGACCAGCATCGTGACGAGCTCAGGGGTGCGCGAGGGCTGGTCCCCGCAGATGGAGACCGGCCGGCCGGCCTGGTGCGCGCCGTCGATGATGGCGCGGATCGCCCGGACGACGGCCGGGTCCTCCGCCGCGTAGGCCCTGCCCAGCTCCGCCGAGTCGCGGTCCACGCCCAGGACGAGCTGCGCCAGGTCGTTCGACCCGATCGACACGCCGTCGACCTCGCCGGCGAGCTCACCGGCCAGGAACGCCCAGGCCGGCACCTCGGCCATGGCCCACAGCTCGGGGGCGCCGCCGGCCGACCAGGCCGCGTCGGCTGCCACCATGGCGCGCACCTGCCGG
>JAJZYI010000281.1 GCA_021798135.1 Actinomycetes bacterium
TGACCGGGCTGCCGCAGCCGGCCGCAGGACCGCCGGCGTCTCCCGCCGACGGCGCCGGACCGCGCTGAGCTCGTCGGCGGCACGCCGGGCCGGCACCCGACCGGCGACCGGCGCCCACCCGAACGCTGCGCCGGCACCCGACCGACGACCGGCGCCCACCCGAACGCTGCGCCGGCACGCGACCGACGACCGGCGCCCACCCACACGGCGGGGCGGGCCGGCACCGGACCGCACCCACCGGCTGCCCGGACGGGCATCCTGCAGGGCCTGGCCGGCTCGGCGCGGCAGCTGCGCACCCCGCAGGCCCCGAGCGGACCCGGGCAGCGGCTGCTCACGCCGGGCAGGGCGCGGCCCTGCGAGGGAGGGGCCCGCCGGTGGCGGTGCCCACCGCTCCCCGGACGCGCCGGCGACCGGGCCCCGGACGCGCCGGTGGCCGGGCCCCGAGGGCCCGGCCACCGATCGGCACGTCTGGTGGGCGCCGGGGTCCGGCGCCCGGCGTCACATCATGCCCATGCCACCCATGCCGCCCATGCCGCCCATGCCGGCGGCCGCCGCGGCGTCGGCCTTCTTCTCGGGCTTGTCGGCGACGAGGGCCTCGGTCGTGAGCAGCAGACCGGCGACCGAGGCGGCGTTCTGCAGCGCCGAGCGCGTGACCTTGGCCGGGTCGATCACCCCGGCCTTCACCAGGTCCTCGATCACGCCGGTGGCCGCGTTCAGGCCGTTGGCGCCCGACTCGCTCTCGACCTGGCGGACCATCACCGCACCCTCGTGCCCGGCGTTGATGGCGATCCACTTGAGCGGCTCCTCGAGGGCCCGGTAGACGATCCGGGCGCCCGTGGCCTCGTCGCCGTCGAGCGAGCTCGCCGCCTTCTCCACCGCGGCCCGGCTGCGGACGAGGGCGGTGCCGCCCCCTGCCACGATGCCCTCCTCGATGGCGGCGCGGGTAGCCGACAGGGCGTCCTCGATCCGGTGCTTCTTCTCCTTGAGCTCGACCTCCGTGGCCGCGCCCACCCGCACGACGGCGACGCCGCCAGCCAGCTTGGCCAGGCGCTCCTGGAGCTTCTCGCGGTCCCAGTCGGAGTCGGTCTCCTCGATCTCGCGCTTGATCTGGGCGATCCGGCCGTTCACGTCGTCCTGCGAGCCGGCACCCTCGACGATGGTGGTGTCGTCCTTGGTGACGATCACCCGGCGTGCCTTGCCCAGCAGGTCGAGCGTGGCGTTCTCGAGCTTCAGGCCGATCTCCTCGGAGATCACCTGGCCGCCGGTGAGGACGGCCATGTCCTGGAGCATCGCCTTGCGGCGCTCGCCGAAGCCCGGGGCCTTCACGGCGACCGAGTTGAAGGTGCCGCGGATCTTGTTGACGACCAGCGTGGCCAGGGCCTCGCCCTCGACGTCCTCGGCGATGATCAGCAGCGGCTTGCCGGTCTGCATGACCTTCTCCAGCACCGGGACCAGGTCGTGGACGGCCGAGATCTTGCTGTTGACGATCAGGATCTGCGGGTCGTCGAGCACCGCCTCCTGCCGCTCGGCGTCCGTCACGAAGTACGGCGACAGGTAGCCCTTGTCGAACTGCATGCCCTCGGTGAACTCGAGCTCCAGGCCGAAGGTGTTCGACTCCTCGACGGTCACCGTGCCGTCCTTGCCGACCTTGTCGATGGCGTCGGCCAGGATCTCGCCGATGCTGGCGTCGGCGGCCGAGATGGAAGCCACCTGGGCGATCTCGTGCTTGGAGTCGACCTCCTTGGCCTGCTCGGCGATGGAGGCCACCACGGCGGCGACGGCCTGCTCCATGCCGCGCTTGAGCGCCATCGGGCTGGCGCCGGCGGCCACGTTGCGCAGGCCCTCGTGCACCAGCGCCTGCGCCAGGACGGTGGCCGTCGTGGTGCCGTCACCGGCCACGTCGTTGGTCTTGGTGGCGACCTCCTTCACGAGCTGGGCCCCCATGTTCTCGAAGGGGTCCTCCAGCTCCACCTCGCGGGCGATGGTCACGCCGTCGTTGGTGATCGTGGGTGCGCCGAACTTCTTGTCGATGACGACGTTGCGGCCGCGGGGGCCGAGGGTCACCTTGACCGTGTCGGCCAGCTTGTCGACGCCGGCCTCGAGCCCGCGCCGTGCCTGCTCGTCGAACTTCAGGATCTTTGCCATGTGCGTTCTTCCTCGTTGCTGCGCCTGGGCCGGGAACAGGGTCCCGGGTCCTCGTGGTGGGCGGTGCGCCCGTGGCGCCTCGTGACCGACGCCCGGGGGGCTGGAGCGGGAGCGGGGCCGGAGCGGCCGCCTGCCCCGCCGCCAGGGGGCATGCTGACGACGTTAGGCGGGCTGGGCCGGTGCCGGACCGCGGTGGCCGGCACCGGCCAGGAGCCGCCGGGGGCTACTTCGTGACCTTGGCGAGGACGTCGCGGCTCTGCAGGATCATGAGGTCCTCGCCGTCGATGGTGATCTCGGTGCCGCCGTAGCGCGCGTACACGACGGTGTCCCCCACCGCCACGTCCAGCGGGACGAGCTCGCCGGTGTTCTCGACGCGGCGGCCCGGGCCGACCGCGAGCACCTCACCCTGCTGGGGCTTCTCCTTCGCGGTGTCGGGGATGACGAGCCCAGAGGCCGTGGTCTCCTCGGACTCGCCGGGACGGACGACGATCCGGTCCTCGAGGGGCTGGAGCTTCATGGCAGGTGCGCCTCCTGTGGAGCATTGGCACTCGAACCTTACGAGTGCCAACCCTAGCCAACCGGCCGCGTGGAGGCAACCGCCCCCCGACCTGCCGGTGCCACGTCGAGGGGGAGCCCCGCGCCGGGGTCGGCCGGGGTGCCGAGCGGGCTCGGGCCGAGGTGCTCGAGCTGCCACGCGCCCGCCGCCGCCACCATCGCCGCGTTGTCGGTGCACATGGCCCGGCTCGGCAGGTACAGCGGGAGCCCGGCGCCGTCGCAGGCCGCCGCGAAGGCCGCACGCAGTGGGCCGTTGGCGGCGACGCCGCCGGCCAGGCACACGCCGGCCGCCGGCAGGCCGGTGGCGGCCCGCATCGTCTTGCGGACCAGCACGTCGACGACCGCCTGCTGGAACGAGGCGGCCACGTCCGCGTCGGTGGCGTCGGGGTGCCTGCGCACGGCGTTCACGACGGCGGTCTTGAGCCCGCTGAACGACAGGTCGAGGCCGCTGTCGGCCATGGCCCGCGGGAAGGCGAAGGCCCCCGGGTCGCCGCCCGCCGCCGCCCGCTCGATGGCCGGGCCGCCCGGGTAGCCGAGCCCGAGGAAGCGGGCCACCTTGTCGAACGCCTCGCCGGCGGCGTCGTCGAGGGTCTGCCCGAGCAGCCGGTACCGACCGGGGCCGTCCATGGCCAGGATCATCGAGTGCCCGCCGGAGACCAGCAGCACCACCAGCGGCCACGCCAGGTCCCGGTGGTCGAGGAGGGCGGCGAAGCAGTGGCCCTCCAGGTGGTTCACCCCGACGAACGGCACGTCCCAGGCGAGCGCCAGGCCCTTGGCCTGGCTGGCCCCGACGAGCAGCGCGCCGATCAGCCCCGGGCCGACGGTGGCGGCCACGGCGTCCACCGGGGCGCCCGCCGCCGAAGCTCCGGGCAGCCCGGCCTGCTCCAGGGCGGTCGCCACCACCGGCGTGAGCAGCGACAGGTGGGCCCGGCCGGCCAGCTCGGGCACGACGCCGCCGTACGCGGCGTGCAGGTCCACCTGGCTGGACACCACCGACGACCGGACCCGGCCGCCGCCGTCGACGACGGCCGCGGCCGTCTCGTCGCAGGAGGTCTCGATGCCGAGGAGCAGCGGCGCTGCCGGCGGGACGGGCGCCCCCGGCTCGGTCGGCGCCACGGGGGCGAGGTCGGTCCGTGTCACCCCGGCGAGCGTAGCCGTGCCTCGATGGCCGCGAGCCGGGCGGCGTACTCGGGGCGGTCCACGTCCCGGGCCCACATCACGATGCCGTCCTCGCCCGTCTCGGCGTAGTAGTTCTTCCGCACGCCGACGGGTGCGAAGCCGAACCGGCCGTACAGCGCCCGGGCCCGGTCGTTGCCGACGCGCACCTCGAGCGTGAGGTGCCGGGCGCCGAGGCCGGGCGCGGCCCGGGCCAGGTCGAGCAGGAGCAGGGCGGCCACCCCCCGGCCCCACCAGGCGGGGTCGACGGCCACGTTCGTGACGTGCCCCTCGTCGGCCACCAGCATGAGCCCGCAGAACCCGACGACGAGCGGCCCGACGGTCGCCACGGTGTAGCGGCGCGAGGAGCGCTGGGCGAGCTCCGACTGGAACAGCGTGGCAGACCACGGCCGCGGGTAGCACGCATCCTCGATGCGCAGCACCTGGCGGAGGTGGCGGCGCCGCATCGGCACGATGGTGATGGCGTCCGCCAGCTCGGCTCGGCTGGGGCCGCCGCCGGGCGGGCTCCCACGCCCCTGGTCGCCGCCGGGCGTGCCCGCGCCACCGGGGCCACCCTGGGGCTCGCCCGTCACGACCCCGCTCGGCCCGCCGACCTGCCCGGTGGTGCCGAGGGGAGCGCGCCGTGACCGTCGTGCTCGCCGTCGAGTCGGCCACCGACGCGGCCGGCGTCGCCCTCGCGGACGAG
>JAJZYI010000282.1 GCA_021798135.1 Actinomycetes bacterium
GCCACCACGGCCTCTCGGCCACCACGGCCTCTCGGCCACCACGGCCTCTCGGCCACCCAACCCTTGACAGCGGAGGCCACCGGGCGGCGAACCCTGTGCGTCCGGCGGTGGGCAGTGGGCGGTGGGTGTCGACCTCAGCCCGTGGCCGCCCGGGCTGGCGTCACGCCGGCCCCAGGTCCCACATCGCCTCGAGGTCGTGGCGGCTGTAGGCGCGGAACGCCACCAGCGTGGAGGTCGACTCGATCCCGTCGAGCGCCGCGAGGCGCCGGGTGACGACCTCGGCCAGGTCCTCGTGGTGGCGGACGCGGACGATGGCCACGATGTCGGCGACGTCTCCGGCGACCGAGAAGACCTCCGTCACGCCCTCGATGTCGGCGAGCTCCTCGGCCAGAGCGGCGATCCGGGCAGGTTCGGCGTCGATGAGGACGAACGCGTGCAGCACGCTGGCGAGCCTAGGCCCGGCACGGCGCCCCGGTCGCCCCCGAGCCGCGGCCGCCGACGGCCAGCAGCTGCGGCAGCCGGAGCACGCCAGCGGGAGCGAGGCGCCCGAGCTGCCAGTGCAGCAGGTCGGCGGTGGCGAGCACGTCGGCCAGGGCACGGTGCGATGGCTGGTTGGGCAGCGCCAGCGTGGCGGCCAGCGTGCCGAGCTTGAAGTTCGGTACCGCGCCGTGCAGCAGCCGGCGGGCCAGGACGAGCGTGTCCACCCGGAGCTGGTCCAGCGGTGCCAGGTCGTTGGCGACCAGGGCGGCGTCGAGGAACGACACGTCGAAGGGCAGGTTGTGGCCCACCAGGACGCACCCGGCGAGGTGGCGGCAGAGCTCCGGCAGCACGTCGGCGATGGGCGGCGCTCCGGCCACCGTGGCGTCGCTGATGCCGGTCAGCGAGCTGATGAAGGGGGGGATGGGAACCCCCGGGTCGACCAGCTGGTCGAAGACGGCGACGCGTCGGCCGCCGACGAAGACGGCCACGGCCACCTCGGTGAGGAAGTTGTGCGCCGCCGACCCGCCCGTCGTCTCGACGTCGACCACGGCGAAGGGCACCTCCACGAGGGGCACGTCGGGCACCTCGGCGCGGCCACGGGGCACGGCGGGCGCCCTGTCCACGCCGGCGGGCGCCGGGACCGCGGGCGCCGGGACGGCGGCACACGCCGTCGCCGGGGGCCCGGCGGGCCGGTCCCGTCGCCGTCGGCCGATCAGGTCCATGTGGGCATCGTAGAGGAGCGCTGTCTCGCGTCCCGGGCAAGGCCGACCGCGCCCGGTCTCTGCGGGCGCCGGGTTGGTTGGGCCGGTCGGGCGGGCGCCGGGTTGGTTGGGCCGGTCGGGCGGGCGCCGTGCAGGGCGGGCCGGTCAGACAGGCGGTCCGCCGTCACACCCGGCTGGCACGATGGCGCCATGGCATCGGACACCATCTCCATCAGCTGCGACGACTGCGCCATGGCCGGCACGTCGGCCTGCGGTGACTGCCTGGTGACGTTCCTGGTCGACGGCGTCGGCGGCTCGACCGGCGGCGCCGTCCTCGGCGCCGACGAGGCTCGGGCCGTCCGCACCCTGGCCCGCTCCGGCCTGGTGTCGCAGCTGCGGTTCGTGCAGCGAGCGGGCTGACGGGGTGCGGCGCCGTGCCGGGATCGGTCCCGACCCGGATCCTGACCGCGGCCGCTGCGGCGCCGTGCCGTGCCGGGGCCGGTCCCGCCCCCGACCTCGGATCCTGACCGCGGCCGCTGCGGCGCCGTGCCGTGCCGGGGCCGGTCCCGCCCCCGGTCGCCGCGGCGGACGAGCGGGCGCGAGCCGGCACGTGCCAGCATGGGCCCGTGCACCGCAGCTCCCAGCGCCCAGCGCGCCGCGCCCCGGCCCGTCCCGGAACGGCGGCGCCGGGCGGGTGGCCGGCGGGCTGCAGCGGCCGGCGCGCCGCGCCCCGGCGATGAAGCACCTCCTGGTGACCAACGACTTCCCGCCGAAGGTGGGGGGGATCCAGGTCTACCTCTGGGAGCTCTGGCGGCGGCTGGACCCCGCCTCCTACGCGGTCCTCACGGCGGCGTCCGACCCCGGCGCCCCGGCCTTCGACGCGGCCGTGGCCGAGCACGGCGTCCGTGTCGAGCGGCTGCCGCAGGCGTTCCTGCTGCCGACGCCGGCGACCGCTGCGGCGGTGCGCGAGGCCGTCGCACGGCACGGCGCCGACCTGGTGGTCATCGACCCCGCGGTGCCCCTCGGGCTGATCGGGCCGCATCTGGGCGTCCCGTACGCGGTCGTGCTCCACGGTGCCGAGGTCACCGTGCCGGGCCGCCTCCCGGGCACCGACCGGCTGCTGGCGCGCGTGCTCGCGCATGCCCGGCTCGCCGTCTGCGCCGGTGGCTATCCCGAGGTCGAGGCCCGGCGCGCCGCGGGAGCGGCCATGCCACCCGTGCTCACCATCCCGCCCGGGGTGGACGTCGAGCGCTTCCGGCCGCTGCCGGCAGCGCAGCGGCGTGCCGTGCGGCGCCGGCTCGGGCTGCCCGAAGGTGGCGAGCTCGTGACCAGCGTGAGCCGGCTGGTGCCCCGCAAGGGCATGGACGTCCTGATCGACGCGGCGGCCGCGCTGCGCACCTCGTTCCCGCACCTGACCGTCGCCATCGGCGGGTCCGGGCGCGACCAGGACCGCCTGGCCCGGCACGTCGACCGCACCGGCGCCCCCGTCCGGCTGCTCGGTCGCGTCGGCGACGACGACCTCCCGGACCTGTACGCGGCATCCGACGTGTTCGTGATGGCGTGCCGCAGCCGCTGGTTCGGGCTCGAGCAGGAGGGCTTCGGCATCGTGTTCCTGGAGGCCGCCGCGGCCGGCGTGCCCCAGGTCGCGGGCCGCAGCGGCGGTGCCCACGAGGCCGTCGTCCACGGGAGTACCGGCATCGTGGTCGACGACCCCGCCGACCCGCGGGCGCTGGCCCGGTCGCTGCGCCGCTTGCTGGCCGACCCGGCCGCCCGGCGCCGGATGGGGCGTGCCGCCCGGCAGCGCGCCGAGCGCTCCTTCGACTACGAGGAGCTGGCACGTAGGCTGGGCGACGGCCTGCGGGACGTGGCAGGCTGAACGGACCTCGCCGGCCCGGGCCGAGCGAGGCGTGTCGGAAGACGGAGGAGTGCCCGTGGCCGAACAAGCCACCGAGCGGATGGTCGTGAGCGCGGCGCCGGCGGCGTGCTACGAGGTGGTAGGCGACGTCGAGCGCTACCCGTCGTGGGCTGCGGACGTCAAGACCGTGCACGTCCAGGAGCGCGACGACGAGGGCCGGCCGAAGCTCGTGACCTTCCGGGCGGCAGCCTTCGGGCGGAGCACCAGCTACACCCTGGCCTACGACTACTCGGCGGCACCGCGCGTGCTGGCCTGGCGTCAGATCGCCGGCGACCTGACGAGCAAGCTCGACGGCTCGTACACCTTCGAGCCGTCCGGCGACGGCGGCACCGACATCTCCTACACCCTCGACGTGGAGCTGCGCGTGCCCCTGCCCGGCTTCATCAAGCGCCGGGCGCAGAGCCGCATCATGCACATCGCCCTCGCCTCGCTCAAGAGCCGGGTCGAGTCGACCATCACCACGTGAACCGCCCGGCGGGTCGCCCTGGCCCGCCGGCAGGCGCCCGGCAGGCGGCCATCGGCATCGACGTCGGCGGCACCAAGGTGCTCGGGGTCGTCCTCGACGGCGACGGCGCCGTCACCGCCGAGGACGCGGTGCCGACACCGGCGCGAGCACCGGTCGGCCGGGTGGTGGCCGCGCTCGCCGGACGGCTTGCAGACGCCACGGCGGCCGCCGGCTTCCCGGCCACCGCCGTGGGGATCGGGCTGCCCGGACGCGTCGGCCCCGACGGCGCGCTGGACCTGGCGGCCAACCTGCCGCAGGCCGAGGGCGAGCGCATCGCCCCAGTGGTCGCCGCCGCGCTCGGGCTCCCGGCCGTGGCCGACAACGACGGCACCTGCGCGGCGCTGGCGGAGTGGCGCCTGGGCGCGGCACGCGGCTGCAGCGACGCCGTGGTGGTGACCGTGGGGACTGGCATCGGCGGCGGGATCGTCGCGGCCGGCGAGCTGGTCCGCGGCCACCACCGGTTCGCCGGTGAGCCGGGCCACATGGTGGTCGACCCCGGCGGCGCACCCTGTGGCTGCGGGCGCAGAGGATGCTGGGAGCAGTACGCCTCGGGGGGCGGCCTCGGCCGCCTCGCCCGCCAGCGGGCGCGCGAGGGCGGGCTGGCGGCGGTGGTGGAACGGGCGGGCGGGGACGCCACCGGGGTCCGCGGCGAGCACGTGACCGCGGCCGCTGCGGCCGGCGACGCCGAGGCCCGGGACCTGGTCGCCGAGGTGGGCCGCTGGCTGGCGGTCGGCATCGCCAACCTCGCCGCCGTCCTCGACCCCGAGGTGGTCGTGATCGGCGGGGGGCTGGTGGAGGTGGCCGCCGACCTGCTCGCCCCGGTGCGCGCCTCCCTGCGCGACCCCTCCGTGGCGGGACGGGGCTGGCCGGTCCCCGACGTGGTCCCCGCCGCCCTCGGGCCCCGGGCCGGCGCGGTGGGGGCCGCCGTCCTGGCCGCCGGCGCCG